>DNNJ01000391.1:17349-18468 GCA_003487955.1 Clostridiales bacterium
TCTACAATAGGCGCTATATCAGATGATACACGATTTATTTGTCCGGGATAATTTGAAAACCATTGGTTTAGTATAAATGCAAACACCACTGAAAAAATCCCATAGCAGAAGAAGCCCATCAAATATTTTGAAGACTTGTCCTTTACCATGATAATTAAAAATATTAAAGGAATTAATACAGAAAACAAAAAACCGGGTATGTTGGAAACTAGCATTTCATTTATGATGTCAGCGAGCATGAACATCACCTTCTTTCACTGATTCAATCAGCAATGCAAAAAGCAAGTAAAGAAGCGGCGACAATGATTTAATAAACACTCCCGTAAAGGCAAATATTTGTATGGCTGATATAATATCCAACGCTGCTACCATTAGCATAAGACAAGCAAAAAAACGGGCGTTTTTGTTACGCAAAAGCCCTGAAGCAAGAACTATGCAAAAAACATCCATTAAAAGCACAGAACTGTTGAGAACATAAATATTGTTTGCAAGAACAGCATAAGCGCACGCTGCTGTTAGAATAAATGTGATGCTGTTAATCAAAATATAATTCAAGGAGCCCTTTTCCCCAGCTTCCTTTTTATACTCTAAAAGCGCTGCTATAAAGAACAGGTAACAGCATATTTTGGTAAACAATCCTACAGAAATAACACTTGGAACTATCCCCACAATTCCTAACAAAAAGAAATAGAGATTTCCAAGCGCAAGGCAGCTGATTCCAAGAACAATATACAGCAATATTCCTTTATCGTGTGTTCTTATGGCAGTGTGCATAATTTTAAAAGCTACTATAAAAGAAACTATAGCGGTTATATATCCATGAATGTCCATAATAATATTTTTTTCCATAATAAATGCAGCAACTGTTACAGAAATTGAATACAACAACGCTATCAATATAAAAACGTTTTTTCTTATCATAAGATTTCCCCGTAACTGTTATAATGTCAACATAAGGCCTTACAATCTCATACTATTTATTCATATATTTAATTTAAAATAATCATCGGGAGAACATGAAATCAACCTGTCAGTAAACATCTCATTTTCCATTGTACCTGCATGATTTAGTTCTTCTATCAGCATAGAGCTTTGGTTGTCATCATTAAACTCAATACC
>DNNJ01000400.1:0-2618 GCA_003487955.1 Clostridiales bacterium
CTCCTGGTGATATTGTTGATGTTATTGCGGGTCAACAAGTCTCGGTTGAGGAAAAGGAACTAATGCGTGAAGAAATGGGGCTTAATGATCCATTGATTATCAGGTATTTCAGATATATGGGAGGGTTGCTGCGCGGAGATTTAGGGATATCCTATGTTACAAATAGGGATGTTTTCGGGGTATATATTAGTAGATTACCTGCAACACTGCAGTTGGCTATTGCAAGCACTTTGATTTCATTAATTATAGGTATTCCTTTGGGGATAAATGCATCAGTTCACCAAAATTCATGGATTGACAGCTCTAGCACAATTCTGGGGCTAATAGGTATATCAATTCCGATTTTCTGGCTAGGTCTTATGATGATTCTTCTATTTGCACTAAAATTGGGGTGGTTTCCCTCCATTGGTAATGATGAACCTCTAAGTATAATATTACCTGCAATCACAGTAGGCTCAGGTCAAGCCGCACTTATATTGCGTACCACGCGTTCTTCTATGCTGGAAGTAATTAGACAGGATTATTTGCGTACAGCTCGGGCAAAAGGTGTAGCTGAGAAATTGGTAATACTTAAACATGCCTTTAAGAATGCTCTTATTCCTATTTTAACAGTAATTGGAACTCAATTTGGTGTTTCTCTTGGCGGTGCTGTTGTGACAGAAACAATTTTTGCATGGCCTGGCATTGGGCGACTTATGGTTGATTCTATAAATAATCGTGACAATCAAATGCTTACAGGTGCAATAATTTTAACAACAATGCTTTCCAGTATTGTAATTTTGATGATTGATCTGGCTTATTCATTTGTTGATCCTAGAATTAAAGCTAGGTATTCTAAGTAGTGAGGTGAGCATAATGGAAAAAGACAAAATAAATTATGAAACAAGTGAATCGGTATCTCAAAAATATAAGAAACGAAGCCAATTAGCTGAAATATGGCATAATTTCAAAAAAAATAAAGGTGCTGTAATAGGATTAATCTTGCTTGTAACAATAATTGTTGTTGCAATAATAGCTAATTCAACTATAGATTACAATAAAATCATTAAACATGATGTCACTCTTCGTTTGAAGTCGCCCTCATTAGAACATCCCTTCGGCACAGATCAGTATGGCCGTGATATTTATTTAAGAATTCTATATGGAGCAAGGTATTCATTATCAATTGGTTTTGCTGCAGTATTCGTGTCTTTAGCAATTGGAGGAGTATTGGGGATTATTGCCGGCTACTACGGAGGTTCTATTGAAAATATCATTATGAGAATATGCGATGTATTTTCTTCAATTCCTTCATTATTGCTAGCAATAAGTGTTTCTACTGCTTTTGGCGCCGGTACGTTTGTATTGATGTTTTCAGTAGGCTTGGTTAGTGTTCCTGCATTTGCTCGTGTGGCCCGAGCTTCTGTTATGACTGTAGTTGACAGTGAATTTATAGAAGCTGCGCGAGCAGCAGGGGCTACAAAGAGTCGTATTATGTTTACACATATTCTTCCTAATTCTTTTGCTCCAATAATAGTGCAGGCTACAATGCGTGTTGGTTCTGCTATTACTATGGCTTCATCGTTGAGTTTTCTAGGACTTGGCATTCCTGCTCCAGCACCTGAATGGGGTGGAATTCTTTCAGAAAGCAGATCATTTATACGAGATTATAGTTATATGACGTTGTTCCCGGGACTTGCGATAGTTATTACGGTATTATCAATAAATTTAATTGGTGATGGTTTACGAGATGCAATGGACCCAAAACTAAAAAGATAGGATGGTTTATTTTGAAAGACAAAAATATAATTCTAAATATCGAAAATCTTGTCGTTTACTACGAAACTGAAAATGGAATAATTAAAGCTGTAAACGGCATCGATTTAAAACTGAAAAAAAAGAAGTCAATCGGTTTAGTCGGTGAAACCGGTGCAGGAAAAACAACTACTGCCCTTGCAATGCTACGTCTTATACCAGATCCTCCGGGAGTTATTAAAAGCGGAGTTATCGAACTTGATGGTGAAAATATTCTTAATAAGAATATAAAAGAATTGGAAAGAATTCGTGGAAAAGATATATCTATGATTTTTCAAGACCCAATGACAGCACTTAACCCAGTATTTACTGTGGGAGAACAGATTGCAGAAAGTATTTTGCTACATGAGAATGTATCCAAATCAGAGGCAGACAAAAGAGCAAGGGAAATGCTTGAGATGGTTGGCATCTCCGGATACCGAGTCAACGATTATCCGCATCAGTTTTCAGGCGGTATGAAACAGCGTGTTGTTATTGCAATAGCTCTTGCATGTCATACAAAACTATTGATTGCAGACGAACCTACTACTGCACTGGACGTAACAATACAGGCTCAAGTGTTGGAGCTGATGAATGACTTAAAAGAAAAATATGAGACATCGTTACTAATGATTACACACGATTTAGGTATTGTTGCGAAAGTTTGTGATGAAGTAGCGGTTATGTATGCCGGGAGAATTGTTGAAAAAGGTACTCTTGAAGAAATTTTTAATAAAACAAAGCATCCTTACACTGAAGGCTTGTTTAATTCTTTGCCTAATATAAAAGATCGCAAAGCAATGTTAAAACCTATTCGCGGGCTAATGCCCGATCCTGCAAATTTA
>DNNJ01000400.1:2815-3269 GCA_003487955.1 Clostridiales bacterium
ATGCCCGATCCTGCAAATTTACCTGTTGGGTGTACATTTTCACCAAGATGTTTGTATTCAACCGATAAATGTCGTGAAAAAAAGCCTTTTCCAAGGTGGATAAGTGAAACACATATGGTGGAATGTACCGCCTATGATGATCCTTTATTTCACATTGAGAGGGGGGAAAAATAATGGCGAATCTAATTGAAGTAAAGAATTTAAAAAAGTATTTCAACACATCACGTGGGATGCTTCAAGCAGTTGATGATATAAGTTTTAATATTGAAGAAGGTAAAACTCTTGGTGTAGTAGGTGAATCCGGATGCGGGAAGTCTACTACCGGCAGAAGCATACTTCGTCTTATTGAACCCACTTCCGGGGAAGTTAACTTTGATGGACACGATTTATTGAAACTTAATGAATCTGAACTAAGGAAAGCTAGAAAGGATATGCAAATTATTTTTCAAGATCC
>DNNJ01000400.1:3500-13602 GCA_003487955.1 Clostridiales bacterium
GCAAATTATTTTTCAAGATCCTTTTTCTTCTCTTGATCCAAGAAAGACTATAAATCAAATAATTAGTGAGCCTATAATAATTCATAAACTCATTACCAACAAAAAAGAAAGAGAAAAAAGAGTTCTGGAGTTAATGGAGACTGTTGGTCTAGCGGAAAGGCTTATTAATACATATCCCCACGAATTGGATGGAGGACGCAGGCAACGTATAGGTATAGCACGTGCTCTTTCAGTTAGTCCTAAATTTATTGTTTGCGATGAGCCGGTTTCTGCCTTGGATGTATCAATACAAGCACAAATACTAAATTTACTCAAAAAGCTACAGGAAAATTTAAATCTCACATATATGTTTATCACACATGACCTTTCTGTAGTTAATCATTTTTCTGATCATATAGCAGTAATGTATTTGGGCAAAATTGTGGAAATAGCACCCGCAGAAGAATTGTTTACACATCCATTGCATCCCTATACAGAAGCATTATTATCTGCTATACCGGTACCAAGCTTAGGTGTAAAAAAGGAATGTATTATACTTAAGGGAGAGGTTACTTCTCCGATTAATATGCCGGAGGAATGCAGGTTTGCAAATCGTTGTAAGTATGTACAAGAAGAATGCAAGACTCATACTCCGCAGCTACGGGAGATATCTACAAATCATTTTGTGGCTTGTAAGTATCCGTTGCAAAATTAATCAACAACAAATTTTAAACAATATAAATATATAATATAATAATTAGGAGGAAATTATAGTGAGTAATAAGTTTGATATTTTATATTTGAACCAAAAAGAAGTCATTGACCTTGGTGGCGGTGATATGAAATTAGCAATTGAAGATATGGAGGAAGTGTTATCTTTGCGTAGTAAAGGAGAAACTATTGTACCTCATAAGATTGCTATGGGCTTTGGAAAGACAATTGAGGATGAAAACACCTTAGGAAGAATCAATGCAATGCCGGGCTATGTGAAGGGGAAGTATAATATGGCTGGGATTAAATGGATTGGAAGCAATCCAAAGAATGTTGAGCGAGGCATCCCTAGGGCAAGTGCTATTACTATTCTCAATGATCCGGATACAAAGTTTCCGGTGGCAGTTATGGATGGCACCACAATCAGTGCAGCCAGGACAGGAGCGGTAGGTGGAGTAGCAGTTAAGTATTTATCGAAAATTGATAGCAAGATTGTAACCTTGATAGGTGCTGGCGTACAAAACAGGACTCAGTTGGAAGCTTCTTTATGTACTAAACCTAGTATCAATGAAGTGTACGTTTACGACTTATATTATGATAGAGCAGTTTGTTTTGCTGAAGAAATGAGCAATAAGCTTAACATTAGCATTACACCCGTAAAATATATAGAAGAATACTGTAGAAAATCAGATATTATTATTACTGCAACAGTTACTGAAAGGCCTATTGTAGAAGCTGATTGGATTTCACCGGGAACAACTTGCGTGAATGTAGGCGGCTATGAATATACCTATAATGCTGTGCGAAAAGCTCAGAAGGTTGTTGTTGATATCTGGGAGGATGTAAAGCACAGAATGGCTAGCACAATTGCATTAATGGCAAATGAAGGCTTATTTGCAGATGAAGAGATATATGCTGAGATTGGAGAAGTTATCAATGACGTTAAAATTGGCAGGGAGAATGATCAGGAAATCATATACTTTAATTCTGTTGGTATGGGAATTGAAGACATTGCCATAGCAACAAGGGTTTATAAAACAGCTCAGGAAAAAGGAATAGGTACTAAACTTACTTATTGGTAATAAAATATATGTACAATCTAAGAGCAATCTGTCACTTCATTAATTAAATATATATTAAACACTATGAGAATTGAATTCTGGATTAAACGGGGGCTCAATTCTTTTAGTTTGTTAATGATAATATTTGTTATAGCATAAAATCATAAAATCAAGCAGATATTTTTTTCGCAAGGCTTGAGTTGACATTAGTATTATGGTATGATAGCAATTATTAAAAAGCAATTAACAATAAGAAAAGGAGACCAAGATGGCATTTATTATAAATGAGCCTTCCAGAACATTTGGAGAATATTTACTTTTACCGAATTTGACTACAAAAGACTGTATTGTTGAGAATGTTGATTTAAGAACACCCATTACCCGGTTTAAAAAAGGCGAAACTCCTGAAATAAAGCTTAATATACCTTTTTCTTCAGCAATCATGCAATCTGTATCTGATAACAATATGGCAATAGCATTGGCAAAAAACGGCGGCATATCTTTTATCTATTGCTCACAGTCAATAGATAATGAAGCTGAAATGGTAAGGAAAGTTAAAAAGTATAAAGCAGGATTTGTAATAAGCGATTCTAATTTAACACCTGAACATACACTAATGGATGTATTGGAGCTAAAAGCAGAAACCGGTCATTCAACCATGGCTATAACAGAAGACGGTTCGCCTTCAGGAAAGCTTCTTGGAATTGTAACCGGAAGGGATTACAGAACAAGTCGTGATTCCTTGGATAAAAAGGTGAAGGATTTTATGACTCGCGGAGAAAAGCTGATAGTTGGAAAAGAAGGAATTACCCTTTCTGAAGCCAATGATATAATTTGGGAGCACAAGTTAAATTCTCTTCCCATCATAGACAAAGATTTTAGATTGGTATACATGGTATTCAGAAAAGATTATTCCGAAGACAAGGAAAATCCGAATTCCTTGTTGGATGCTCATAAAAGATATGTTGTGGGAGCAGGTATTAATTCTCGGGATTATAAGGACAGGGTTCCTGCCCTTGTCGAAGCAGGAGCAGATATTCTTTGCATAGACTCATCTGAGGGATTCAGTGAATGGCAACATGAAACAATTAATTGGATAAAGAAAACATATGACGGCAAGGTTAAGGTAGGTGCCGGCAATGTAGTTGAAAAGGAAGGCTTTAAATATTTGGCTGATGCAGGTGCTGACTTTGTGAAGGTAGGTATCGGAGGAGGCTCAATCTGCATTACACGTGAGCAGAAGGGAATAGGAAGAGGCCAGGCTTCAGCTGTAATGGATGTTGCTAAAGCCCGGGATGAATATTTCGAAAAAACCGGAGAATATGTGCCTGTATGCTCGGACGGTGGAATCGTTTTGGATTATCATATAACCCTTGCATTAGCTATGGGAGCAGATTTCGTAATGCTTGGAAGATATTTTGCAGGATTTGATGAAAGTCCTACCAATAAAATTAAATACGGAAGCGGATACGTTAAGGAATATTGGGGAGAAGGCTCCAACAGGGCAAGAAACTGGGCAAGGTATGATTTAGGAGGAAAAGCAGGACTTCAGTTTGAGGAAGGTGTTGATTCCTATGTACCTTATGCAGGCAAGCTTGATGACGGACTTGGAAGCACGCTTCATAAAATAAAATCAACCATGTGCAACTGCGGTACAAAATCTATTAAGGAGCTTCAGGAAAAAGGAAAGCTTACGGTAGTTTCAGCTACAAGCTTAACTGAAGGCGGAGCTCATGATGTTATTTTGAAGAATCAATAGGTAAAATATGAAGTTTCAAAATAATGTTATTGCTTATATATAATAGATTTGTTATACTATATGTAGAAATTCGTTGGTTGTAAAATTTTCTAAGAAAGACCTAAGATAAATTAACAATAATATTTTTAAATACCCCAAAAATTATTTGTACAAGCTCGAATAAATATATGTAATAAATTAGCCCCCCTTGTAAAGAGTTATTTAATAAATCTTTACCCTGTAAAAAATGATTTCTATTCCTTAGAAATCATTTTTTTTGTACGCCCTAACCCCACAACTGTCCCCTTAAGGTTTAATAAATCTGTACCTTTTGGAAGTGATAGAATACGTTTATATTAAGAGTGAACTGTATCAAAAAGATGAGATTCGAATGACTGAAAGGATAAAATATGAACGAAATTCCGAAAATAATGGCAATTCAAGATATGTCCGGGGTAGGGAGATGCTCATTGACAGTAATTATTCCGATTATGTCTGCCTTGGGATGTCAGGTGTGTCCTTTACCCACAGCAATACTAAGCAATCACTCTGAATTCAAGAAATTTTATTTTTGCGATTTTACAGAGCATATGGAGGAATACTATTCTTATTGGGAAAAGAATAATTTTTGGTTTGATTGTGTATACAGCGGATTCATAGGCTCCGGGGACCAAATAGACATCATTCTCGGCATAATTGACAAGGTTAAGGGTAAAAACAATAAAGCACTGATTGTAG
Source organism: Clostridiales bacterium (assembly GCA_003487955.1). Classification (GTDB taxonomy): domain Bacteria; phylum Bacillota; class Clostridia; order Tissierellales; family Sedimentibacteraceae; genus Sedimentibacter. The sequence continues at coordinate 7,728 of DNNJ01000400.1, forward strand.
TAGACCCCGTAATGGGCGACCATGGTTTTACCTATGCTACATATAATGACGAAATGATTACGAAAATGTCACATTTAGTTGAAAAAGCAGATATTATAACTCCAAATTTAACTGAAGCAAGCATATTGCTTGGGAAAAAATATTGTGACGAAAAAGTTACTCTTCCTCAGGTAAAAGAATACCTTAAAGAGTTATGCAGCTTGGGACCTAAAATATCTGTAATAACGGGTGCAATAACAAAAGAAGGCAAGCATGTTAATGTATGTTACAACAGTGAAGAGGACAAGTTTTGGCTGGCGCCCTTTAACTATGTAAATAAAAGATATCCCGGCACAGGGGATTTATTCACTTCTTTATTCCTGGGTTATTATATGAAGGGGAAGAGTCTTCCGGAAGCAATGGAAGAAGCAGCAAGATTTGTTTCACTTTCGGTTCTTATCAGTTATGAAGCTGAAGCACCAAGTTCAGAAGGAGTAATTTTTGAAAAGATTATGAAAGAATTGTACAATGAAATTTCGGAATATAAATATACAAGCATATGAATACCAATACAACAAAAAACAGCCTTTTTCAGGCTGTTTTTGCATGCCATTTTTGGAAAAATTTTTAAAAAATCTGACTTATTATAACAAAACATCTAAAATAAAGAGGTGGATAAGAAATAAGCGGTTGCAACGTTATAGGCACTATGGGCCAAATCTTAAGAAAAAATACTTGACCAATCTTTTTTTTTGAAGTATAATTCTCGTTATGTCAAAAATTATGGGTTTTTAAAAAAGGGATTGCCAATAATGCGTAGGTTCATACTTATGCAAAATATAAATTTTTTAACAAATTTATACCTTTAATGGACTTCTTAGTCAATTCAAAGATAAAAGGTTGGTGGTAGTATGAGAACTAAGAAAATATACCCAATTTTGATTTTAACAGTGGCAATGAGCTTAATTATAACTTATGGTATAAGTGAAGGTAAGTTTAAAACCTATGCTTTTACAGAGATTTTTGCTGATGAATCGTTTGAAGCTGAAAATTCAGCAGCAGAAGAAGAACCTTTGCAGATAGCTGTAAAGGATATAAAAGCAAGACTTACATTAAAAGAATTAATGTACCATTCTGAGAAAAAAGAAGAAGACTATGAGATAACTAAAGACGATGAATATATCAGCAACGAGGGAGCAGTTAAAAAACAAGCTGCAACCTCACGAGGCGGCTTCAGATTCAAAAATGAAATGGATATGGCAGCTACAGCTTATGATTTATCTTATGAAAGCTGCGGGAAATATCCGGACCATCCTGAATATGGAATAACAGCATCCGGCACAAAAGCTCAGCCGGGTACAGTTGCGGTAGACCCAGATGTAATACCTCTTGGTACGAAGCTGTATATAGCTTCTACCGATGGCAGTCCTGACTATGGTTTCGCAACAGCCCTTGACACGGGCTCAGCAATAAAAGGTTACAGGGTAGACTTATTTATGGAAGATAATCAGGAAGCATTGGATTTTGGCAGAAGACAGGTAAAGGTCTATATTTTAGAATAGTATCAATAAGTTAAAAGGTATGGGGACACACCTCCTTATTTAGGGTAAGTCTATGCTTGCAGGAGGAATGTCCCCGAATAGAGAAAATTGCTGGCAACAGCAGTTTTTTCATGTATGCCCTAACCCCATTTAGCAGGGGTATGGGGACACACCTCTAAATTAGGGATAGCCCCTGAAGGCAAGAGGAATGTCCCCGAGTAATGATTCCTGAAAAAATGGCTGGTAGGTCAACCGCACAGAATGCCAAATTTATGAGACCGGAGGGAACAAATAAATTTGTTGCATTTCCCTGCGATTCTTATGGCAAAATCAAGAAAAATGATGTATATTGTTATTATAATAAATGTGATGTTGGAGAGAAAATTATGAAGAATCCGATTTTTATAGGGGTATCAGGCGGAACCGGTTCAGGTAAAACAACAATTGTAAACAGAATTTGTTCCGAGGTTCCTGAAAAAAGCGTAGCAATTATGGAGCATGATTCTTATTATAAAGACCAAAGTTCAATGACATATGGACAAAGATGCCAAATAAATTACGACCATCCATTTGCATTTGATACCGAGCTGTTTGTTAAGCATATTAAGGAACTGAAAAAAGGAAATTCAATTCTGAAGCCTATTTATGATTACAGTATACATAACAGGAAAAAGGAAACAATTATTGTTGAGCCTAAGGAAATAATAATTGTGGAGGGACTTTTGGTATTTTATGAAGAAAGAATAAGAGAACTACTTGATATTAAAATTTATGTTGACACCGATGCAGATATAAGAATTTTAAGAAGAATTATAAGGGACATGAATGAAAGGAAAAGAAGTCTTGATTCAGTCATAAACCAATATATAAACACAGTAAGACCTGCTCATGAACAGTTTATAGAGCCGAGCAAAAAATATGCGGACATTATTGTAACTGAAGGAGGCAACAATATGGTTGCTGTTGATTTGATGGTTACCAAAATCAGGTCTTTGTTAAATATGAGTAATTAAGAAAAGGTAACACAAGGAGCAAATATTGATAAAGGAAATAATTGTGGTTGAAGGAAAAGCTGACATATCAGCAGTCAAGAAGGCTGTTGATGCCCAGGTACTATCAACCAACGGATTAGGCATAAACGACAAAATAATTAATATTATAAAAAGGGCATCAAAAAACAAAGGTATAATAATATTGACAGACCCGGACTACCCGGGGAAGAAAATCAGGAATATTCTTGCTTCAGAAATAGAAAACTGCAAGCATGCATTCATACCAAGGGACAAGGCAAATAAAGACGGGGACATAGGAGTTGAAAATGCATCAAAAGAAGCGATAATTGAAGCACTGAAAAATGCAAGAGCTGAAGTTGCTGAAAACAGACAGGAATTTACAAGCGGCGACATGGTGTACTACGGATTGGTTGGTAATGATAATGCAGCTAAAAGAAGAAGCGTGATAGGTGATGAATTAGGCATAGGATATTGCAGTGCAAAACAATTCTTGCATAGGCTTAATTCCTTCGGCATAACCAAAGAAGAATTGCAAGATGCTATTGATAAAACAATCGAGGTTATTAATGGATGAAATAAAACTATATTCACCAAAAGTAATGATGGACATACTTGACAGGTATGGATTTAAATTCAGCAAGAGTTTAGGGCAGAATTTTCTCATTGACGGCAATATAATAAAAAGAATTGCAGAAATAGCCGATTTGGATGAAGGCTCAGGGGTGTTGGAGATAGGACCCGGCTTTGGAACCCTGACACAAGTTTTGTGCAGGAAAGCAAAGAAGGTTGTTGCCATAGAGGTTGATAAGAGCTTAACAGAAGTTCACAAGGGCACACTTAATTATCCCAATTTGAAAATTATTTATGAGGATTTTTTGAAGGTGGATGTAAATAAGCTCATTGAGGAAGAATTTCAAGGACTTGATGTAAAAATAGTTGCAAATCTGCCTTATTACATAACTACTCCAATAATAATGAAGATATTGGAAGAAAAATATAAAGTTTCTAAAATCGTTGTAATGGTACAAAAGGAAGTGGCACAAAGGCTTAATTCAAAAGCCGGCACCAAGGAATACGGTGCAATAACTCTTGCTGTTCAGTACAGGGCAGACACTGATATTGCAATGATAGTTCCAAATTCGGTGTTTATGCCGAAACCAAAAGTCGATTCCGCTATAATTGAGTTTAAAATTCTATCTAAGCCGAGAATTGAAGTATTGGATGAAAGTATGCTTTTTGAAGTAATAAAAGCTTCCTTCGGGCAAAGACGAAAGACAATTTTAAACGGATTAAGCAACAGTTTAAATCTTTCAAAAGAATTAATAAATAACTCTTTGGTTTCAGCAGGCATTTCTCCGGGTATAAGAGGAGAGAAACTGACTTTGGAGGAATTCGGAAGGATTTCAGATGAAATAAGTAAAAGGGCAATAGGAGGAATTCAATGAAAATTTATACCAAGACAGGTGACAAAGGACAAACATCTTTATATGACGGAACCAGAGTTGATAAGGATTCATTAAGAGTGGAATCCTATGGAACTGTTGATGAGCTAAATTCTTACATAGGTTTTGCTACGAAATTTATTAATGATGAAAGTATTAAGGAGAGCCTTAAGAAAATTCAAATGCGGTTATTTTTTGTTGCAGGTGAACTTGCTACCGTTGAAGAAGGAAAGTTCAAGTATAAGATTAAGGAAGAAGATATAGCCGCATTGGAAAAAATAATTGATGATTATCTGTCTAAAATAAGCGGAGCAGATGCATTTATAGTACCGGGCTCTTCAGAAGCTTCAGCTGCTCTTCATGTTGCAAGAACAATTTGCCGCAGAGCTGAAAGAAGAATTATAACATTAAAACGCCATGAAGAAGTAAGTGACACGCTTTTAAAGTTTGTAAACAGGTTGTCCGATGTATTATACACATATGCAAGGTTTTTGGAAAGCGAACTTACGATTATGGATTTTGAAAAGGCGTATAACGAGACTGCGCGTTAATTAAAAATTAAGATTTAAAAATATTTACAAATGCATTTTTTGTGATATCATAATCCCGTAGACATATAGGAGGAAATATGAAACGTTTTTTTAAGGTATTTTTTATTTCACTGATTTGTTTTTCATTGATTGTTGCGGGCGGGCTGTTTTGGCTTAACGGCAGCATAACTGACGGAAGAGTCGATGCTTCTGATATATTTAAAATTTTAAGCAATGATAAGGACGATAGAATAAATGTGCTTGTGCTTGGATTGGAAAATACCAGGTCTGATACTATTATGATAGCAAGTTATGATACTAAAAATAAAACAGGGGATGTTATTTCCATACCAAGAGATACATATATTGACAGGGATGGCTTTATAAACAACGGCAATAATAAAATAAATTCGGTATATTCAGTTAAGGGTATTGAAGGATTATCTGAAATAATTTTAAATATTACAGGGATTAAAATAGATAAGTATGTCACTATCGATTACGACGGCGTAAGAGCTGCGGTGGATGCTATTGGCGGTGTAGAAGTGGACGTGCCGTTTCACATGAGATATACTGACCCGTATGCTGACCCTCCTCTTGATATAAACATCGAGCCGGGAGAACAGCTTATAAAAGGCGACAGAGCCATGGAGTTTTTAAGATTCAGAAAAACCAATTATGCAGGTTATTCAGGCTATTCAAACGGAGATATTGGCCGTGTTGAAGCACAGCAAGGATTTGTTAAAGCAGCAATCAAGAAAGCATTATCTTTTAAACTGCCATTAGTTGTAAAAGAAGTATACCCATATGTTGATACTGACTTTACTTTAACGGAAGCAACATCCCTGGCAGTGGGAAGCATAGGACTATCAGCTGAAAATGTGAATTTCCACACCCTTCCCGGAACTGCTCAAACTCGAAATGGTATATCATTTTATATTTTAGACTACTTGGCAACGAAAGATTTAATTTATTCGATACAAGGTTTGTCCTAACCCCGTTTTCAAAACTAAAAACGCCTCCTGAGAGGCGTTTTAGTGTATTTGCAGACTAATAAATATCGGAGTCAGTTGGAGCATTTTTATTTATCAACATTTGCTCGCCTCTGCGCACCATTTCCCTGACGCTGAGACCATTAACAATAGCAGGATACATATTTGATTTCATGCCATATACAGTTGGAAGCCCTAATTCTTGGGATATTTCCATCTTTAAATCATTTATAGCCTGCTGTGCTTCAGGAACTACTAATTTATTTTTGCTCATACTATCGCTCCTTTCTTAAAATGAAGCTTATAACTTAGTATTATCATTGAGCATGAAAATAAACTGTAAATAATTACAAAAAAAATAATGTCTTTGAAGAAAAA
>DNNJ01000400.1:13930-14184 GCA_003487955.1 Clostridiales bacterium
CGTCTTCCGCCAGTGCCTGCAACATCATTGCATTGGAATCTTCCTCCGGTTTCTGCTACATCACTGCATTGGAATTCTCCACCTGTTCCGAATACTTGGCCGCAGCGTTCTTCTTCGCCTGCTCCCATCACTCGTCTGTTGCCGCAGCGAAATTCTCTGTCACCTATTCCCATTACATCCCTGTTGCTGCATCGAAATCTTTCTCCGCCTGTACCCAATACATTACTGCAGCACCTTCTGCCACTGTCACCAAA
>DNNJ01000208.1 GCA_003487955.1 Clostridiales bacterium
CAGTCAGGAACCTTTTCATGAAAAAATCACTCATGGAATTAACAAAAACCATACGGGGCGTTGACCAACGTAAGGGTTCAGCAATTTTCTCCGGAACTAACCGCAAATCAAACCCTTGTTCATACGGATGGTTCGGTACTCCCCGAAATCTTTCAGCAAAAGTTTGCGCATAACAATTTTCACATCCAGGACTTATTTTTGTACAGCCACGAACTGGATTCCAAGTAGCATCCGTCCATTCAATCTTTGATTTTATACTCATGGAGCTCACTCCATTTTCCATTATTTTATATTATAACCATAATACGAACATACGTTCCTGTCAAGCCTCCTATTTACTTCTTACTTATTTCCAAACTAGAAGTTTATTCCTTCGGGATTCTATCCTGTTTTTCTAATTTATTTTTAACCTTCTTACAATATTTCTGATATAGGTCAAAATTCTTATGATAAAAGGGATGAACACACCCCTTAACCCCCTAATTCCGGAAAGGAGTGAGGGCCCACATATTTCTTTTTTGGCTAAAGTGGATCGCATTTAAGCGATCAAATGGTGGATCACTTTCTGCTGATTAAGTGGATCAAATTCTAGTTGACGTTTGCGGCTCGACGATAGTTGTAATAATCCATATATAACGAGACTTCTTTATAAGCTTCCGCATAACTTCTAAACTGACGAAGTGAAAACTGAAGTCGAAGCTTGGTCACAAACACAAGGCGTCTGTTATGCAGCAAGTACCAGTGGGGCGCCTGCTTTTTTAATTATTCCATGACGAATTTTTGTTTAGTTTTTGTTTAGAATCGACCCTTTATAATAAATTTGTACTAATTTTTAAATAAAGGGGTGGATTATATAAATGTTAAGGCGAAAGATTTTTAATTCAGTTTCGTACTAGTCGTTTTATCGTTAGTCTTCTTCGGATTGTAGTATTGGAGGTGAGAGTAGTAAACCCGCTCCTTCTACTTTAACTCTGAAAGGCGAAGGAGAGCTGGATGGTCATATAGCTCATTTTTCTGGAGGCACAAATCACTACGGTATTTCTAATGGAGGAGACAGTATTCAGGGGGGTTCTTCATACAACTGGGGAGATGCTACCCAAATAGGTTTTAAAGGCTTTTTAAGTTTTGATTTGAGTACTATACCATCAGGGATAGCCATCACATCAGTTACATTAAGAGTATATCAATGTCATATTAGTGGTGACCCCTACGGTAAATTAGGTAATCTACTGGTCGAACACGTAAGTTATGATACTTTTGTTCATAGCGCCGACGGTACAATTCTATACGATATGGCTGCATTGGACGATACCATACCGGCGACACCGCTTTTGTCTACCGATACTACTTTAGGTTACAAAACTCTAGACGTTACCTATGCGGTTCGGTCAGATTTGGCGACTTCCAGGAGTCATGCGCAATTTCGTATCAGTTTTGAAAAGGAAACAGCCAGTGATAATACTTCCAACATAATCTCTTGGCAATCGGGAGAAAGTGATACGAATCAACCCGAGTTGGTAATAGTATATAATTAAGCCGGACTGTCTAAATAAGGAAAAAAGAAAGCGTGCTATTTTTTTACCGTTTCAAAAGCATAAGGTTACTTCTAAAGATTTAATTTCTATTTTTGGGTAAAGGAATAAGTTTGTTGACATCATCTTAACCTTCACCACTTAGGCTTATTAATTCTTCCCAGGAGGTAATCGGCAGACACATCAAAATAATCAGCGAGTTTTTTTATGATTTCCGGTGATGGTTCACGCCGATTTTGTTCATAAAAACCATAAGCGCTCTTAGTAATCCCCAGATATTCAGCGATATCTTTTTGCGCCAAGCCTTTTGCATTTCTTAATTCGGTTAAACGTTTTGCCATTATTTCCATAATCAAATTATACAACATAATGTAGTTTTAATCTTGACAGACAACAGATTGGAGTCTATAATATAGACAACATTTCGTTGTCAAAGGGGATTTGATTATGAGTAAAAATTACCTACATAATCAACTCGAACAAGTCCGTAAGACTATGAATATATTATGGGAGATTAAAACCTTGGTAGATGAGAAATTCATATCTATCTCAACAGAATTTGATTCTTTATTAAATCAATATAATAGAATTACTAAGGAGAATAGTAAAGGTATTTAATTCCACCTGAACTTAGTTAACTTTATGTATTCGTTATCAGGTCATAAAAATTATCTTGGTTCATCTCCTTTCTTTATTCTTTATCTCCTCCCAAAAATTCAAAAATTCAAGAATCAAGAAATATAAACATTCTCATTATGCCATTCAATGTATTCTTTTGATGGGAGTTCGAGGATGTTCTGTGGTAAAACAAATAACTTCTTGCCATGCATTGCATAATATTCTCTTCCATTACCATAGTCTTCTTTAATGCTCTTACTTACCTCTACCCTCAAATCTTTAGTAACTGTCATATAACCACGATCGAAGAGAGTATGTAAATCTTCTCTTAGTAACAATCCATTACTTACAGCATGGGGACCCTCTTGAGAGTAAGGTTTTATATGAGAGGCGTTTAAAACCGGGAGAGTACGTTCTCCGGTCATGGCGCAACGTCGTCCATAGGCTTCGGTTACAAGAACACGAAAAGCACCTTGCCCCAGACGTGGGCGCGTAAGATATTCTCTACCATATCGCTCCTTCACACCAACAGTGTTATTTTTTTCGTCTAAGATATATCGGGTTTCAATTCTGGCTTGTACTTCATCCCAAAGCTCGGCCCCTACCTTATCTTCTGTGCTATAGATTTTCCCTTGAACTATATGAGGACTCCAATCACTCGGTATGGGAATCCATTCATCCTTCTCAAAGAAAAAGGGGGCGGTTAGAATAATACAGCCAATTACCGGATCGATCTCCTCCACATTACCCCTTCGTTCCCGATACCTTAATATGTTATTACGAAATATTTTGTAACCCGGTGCGCCATTTTTTTGGCCAAAGCTATCCCAGGCCAAGGACAAGGGGAGAAATGAGTGTCGAACAAAAAAGCCGCCACCCACGATGAAGTTATATGGGCTATGCAATTTAAAGAGAAACGTCGCATATTGAGGTATAGCCCTAAAAGTCTGGCTACCTCCCGGCTGCCAGAAATTCACCTCATCGGGTTGCAATTGGGCTAAGTATTTAAACCGATTGTTATCTGTGACTCCAACATAATACTTCATTGTTCCCCGCTTCCCCCATAGAGTTTCTCACAATCTCTAACACATTCTACTGGATTACAAACTACATTTTAGCGTTGGAAAAAAGGACTGCATTAAAGCTGTTTCCAACTTCTACAACGTAAAAACTTGGTAGGTGAGTTTCAAATCGTTGTGTGTTCGTTTCCTGCGGGAAATATACTGTTCAACTTCTTTCCGATAAAGTTCCGCTTCCTCTATATTTCCGAAATCTTGGTGACACCTAAAGAGTTTAAGGAGGTTCCTAACCGTAACCCGCCACCCTTCGTTAATATCCATCTGTCATGAATTGGGGATTGACCATTTCCCTCAACGCCAATAATTACCAACTCGACATCTGGGGGACTAACGTCAGAAATTTTCATCCATTGATTCTGATATTCTTCTAACGGGGATTTGACTCTCTCATGATGTTTTTGGCTAGTTAAAACCATCACTCTACAACCAGGTTGTATCGAATTAATGGTCTTAATCAAGTCCAATTCATTCGGACCAAAATATTGATCGACGATTATTAAATCTTCTTTTAGATTTTCCTCAAGCCAGCCACTTATAAATTGAATGGCATTCTGACGTTCGCCAGGCTGTAATATCAGACTAGTATTTTTACCTCCGATACAATTTGGGGCAACTTTATTTTTAATGGAATAATCTGCAATTCTAAGTAAACAAAAAGTAGCTTGAAGAGTAGCTTCAAAAAAGGGCCTTAAAAGTGTTTTTGCGGTATCGGTTCTTTTAAACCTAACTACGGCATTCTCGATTACCCATAGGATTAGAGGGTATGATTCCGCAAGAGGCATCTTTGAGGCAAGTATTATATAGTTGACCAAGCTATTTATGTCGCAAGTACCGCATTTCCCTGAATAAAGTGAGCCTAACGCCATCCACGCTGCTTTGGAATATTCATAACAGCCGCTATCATCATGGTTTACTCTTACTTTCTGTTCCATCAATTCTTGTTTAATTTCTAAAATTTTTATTCGGTTTTGAAAGTTTCTTTTTATGTTTTTTCTAGCTTTGTCGTCATCAACAAATCCTGCAATGTGGGATGCAAAATCAGGGCTAATCTTAAAAGCAAGATCAACCAGCCTTTTTTGGGAATTCATTATATCATCATTGTTACCATCATCTATCAGTACATCCTTTATGGCCGCTTCTATACATCTCTTAGAGGTAAGGGGATCGATGCTCATAAAGGCATCGGCTATCAACTCATAATGTTCTATTTTTTCATGTAAGATTGGGACATTCTCAACCAACTCCACTGTCTTTCGAACCAATCTATCCCTTTCTCCTGTAAACTTCAACGGCGCTATAACAGCTAATTTTGTTAGAATAAAAGCTTTGTCAGCAAGGTTATTTATATCTTCAACTGAAGAAATTAAGTCATCCCAATCTCGTTGAGATTTATGCGATCGTCCCAATTCAGCTAATGAAACTATTTTCCAGCCATCATGCCTAATAAACCTTGGGTTAGGTAGTTTATTATTAACCACATTTTTTAGTTTGTCTGCAATATTAATCCGCTGTTGTTCGGAATAACGATGTTGGCCGTACTTACTGTTAATTGTGTCTGATATATATTTTATATAATGAAAAATAAGAAAGTCGGTTTCAACATTTTTCAGAACTTCGCAAAGGTCAAGTATTTCATCATAGCTGACATCGAACACTTGACCTTCAGAGTACTCTTTTGGGTCCCCTGGTAATAATTTTGTTAAAAGAAAATCGCAAATTTCAGCATATGCATAATCTCTTTCTTGCAGAGGGAGTTCATCAATTAACTCCATTGCCGTCAGGTGATGCGTGCAATATAGGGCAGGTGACACCTGTTTTATTATTTCATCGCTTACGCCCTTGTCCACATCTAATACCTCATCTATCAATGGGCGGAGCTTTTTATTTACAATTTCCTTGCATGCTTCAATACGTCCATTCCTGTATAATACTAATGCTAAGTCGGCCCATAATTTAGCTCTTTCTCCTGAAGAAGGTAAAGAATTAATTGTTAAAGTCAACCGACCAATATCTTCCCTGGTGTCAAGGTTCTTATCAAGCAAACCGTTAAAAGCCTTAATGGCAAGTTTGTTACAAAGAAAAAGATTGAATGCGGTCGTATAATTTTTAATGTCCAAACTTTCCCTAAAGTCTTCAACTTTCTCCATGAATTCTTGGGCAAATTCCTTATCAATATCGGCGATACAGCTTATTACTTTGAAACCTACATCAAATTTCACCCAGGCGGCATCAATTAATTCCCATGTGTCACAGAGATTTTTTTTAAGCCCACTTAAAATGTCATGACTAATACACAGATCAACATGGTTGACCCTGTCGTATATATTATACAAATAACAAAGCGCTTCACATTTCCGGTCGTTATTATGAATTTTATTAACCTGAGACAAAACCACTTGGGCGTTTTCGAAAACTTGCTTAACTAGATTGGAATTTTTTTCGTGATATAGTCGCTGAATTGTTTTAAATACGACAATTCCCTGAAGCTTTTGGAAAGCTATTCTGCCAAACCCGTCCGCCATCAGTTGGAAATCAATTCTTTCAAGAGGTTGACTTAAATATGTTTCTAACAGTAAAAGAAGTCCGTTATCCCTTCGGTATTCAACGTTCATCTTCCCGATCATATCAAGGACCAAATGAAATTTACTTTTAGCTAATGAGGCAATTATGCTTTTTGTAACAATAAAATGATCCGCCGTGACACTTAAAAGTTTATCGAGACAGTCGTTTAATTCATCTCTGATTAAACTATGCAAACCCTCATTTTTCTCCAGAGCCTTCGCCTTATCTATATAATCCAAGGTGGAAGATATTTTCGATAAACACAATGCCCTTAATCCTATATCTTCAATCTGAGCAATTTCATAATATATTTCCACCATTCTGTTCCTGACCTTTTCTTGGTCATATGTAAATTCCGCTCTCGCGCATATTAACTCCAACCTAATATAATCCTCGGTTGGCCCAAGTTTTTTTATCGCCAGTTTTTGGCTATCAAAGTACCCCAACAACTGTTTTGATTTATGACAGTCTTTGATGTATGGTAATGGCGCCGCGATTTCCCTTAATACTTTGGCATCAGGAACATAATCAGAAGTTTTTATAGCTAATTCAAGGGCATATTCAACAATTTGGAAAGCATCATCATTTTTTTTGTTAGAAATTAGCCATAGGCGAAGTAAACGCAATTTATCGTCAATATTGTCCAGCTTGTTAACTTCTCGCGTAATATCAGATGCAGAAAATTCACCCAAAAAAATAGAAGCCCTTTGGAAAAATTTTTTAATATCCGGGTTCTTAATACGTGGTAATATGCTATCAATAAAATCTTCTGTATGTTTATCCTTGTTTGACTCCATCGCTGCCAGGGAAAGTTTAGTGAAAGCCAAATCCAAAGATGCGGTCTCTTCATTTTCGCAAATTGATTTTTCTATTAATTCAACTGCCAAATTGGGGCAAGAATGAATTAAGACTTCAGCTATCTCCACCGCCTTGGGGCCCAAATCCTTAACATCGATCTGGGAGTACATGTTTCTAAGTTGTTCTAACAAGGATTCAGGGATAGGTCCATCTTGTATTTTGCTTTTTGCAATAATCGCCAACATATGTAAACGATCTTCTTTTAAGGAGCAGCTGTTGGCAAGATGAATAGCCCGGTCATGATTACCTAAAGACATTTGTGCCTCAATTTCCGAAGATAGTACGTCCACAAAATCAAGTTGGTTAATCATACATTGCTCCAAACCTAGCTTTAATAAATCCCCATATCGTGTTACCTGGGATGCCGCCTTGATGGCTATTTCAATATTTTTTTTAATGGGGCATAGAGATTGGGTTACACCGATGGCATTTGCGACAAAATCTTCTGAAGTAAAGGCAAGAATTTCCTCATGCCTTTGTGTCATTTCTAGATAACTTGGCAACAAACATAATGCCCGATCGGTTGTTGGCTTCTCTAGCATTCGTCTAATTTGATCGTTAATTATTTTTTCTTTCATGGTTATGAGTTTCCTTACCGCGAATTTCCTAAAGGAATCCGAAATAAAAGATACAAGCCCTTTTTTAATGGTAAGGAAGTCGAGACTACCACAAATGTCATTGACTTGCTCTTCATTTATCTCCATCATCTCGGCCAACTCTTCCACACTGTAACCGTTTCTATCATGTGCTAGTATTGCTAATAGTTCTTTTTCCTCCTCATCATCGTCATTAACCTTTTCCCATTCTATCTCAAAATAACCGATCATTTCATCTGTTAACTCAAGATCTTCAAAAGGAACTCCTGATTTTAGGATACGTTTTATGCTTGCCAAAGTACCTGGAACACCCCTACTAGTCTGGTAGATCTCCTCGGTTGAACATGTATCAACCCCATGTCTTTTAGGTACGTTATTGTTTCATCTAATGTAAACCCTGAAAGGGGTAGCTGTTTTGTTAATTTGTTTTTTCGGATCTTTTCAAAGTGTAAACCTAATGTGCTATTAAAATTGCCTGTTAAAAGAAAACAAAAATTGGATACCCCAAACGGTAACAAATCGAGAATCGTTTCCCTACATCGATTGTTATCGTCAGGTATTTCGTCGAGACCATCAATAATAAAATAGTATTTTTCCCTGTTAGCCTTTGCAATCCGAGTTAATTTAAAAATGATATTCCGTAAATTAATTATGTTAGCTTCTTCTAAATTGTGAATTACCTTTTGTTGAGCTGCCCATGATACCTGGTTACATAAATCAAAAATAAGAAAGTCGGGATCATACAAATATAGACTTGTTGGTTGAATGAACAACGATAAAGCGTTGTTTGGGTATTTCCGTGCAAATTGAGCAACAAGGGTCGTCCTTCCGATTCCCTCATTACCTTCAATAAGTATTATTTCATAGTCATTATGAAAAATAGTTTCTATTGTGCTTATAACGTTTTCGCGATGAATTTCATCCTCTTTCAGCTCCGGAAAATTGTTGCTTATTGTTACAAGATCCATTATTTCTGCAGCCTTGTATACCACCTAGCCCACCCCATTTCCAATCAACCTTGAAAAATGACAATAGTTTAGATATAGATCCCATTTCTAGAAATGTTATTTTTATCCTGCTATATCAATGAAAGATTAAAGGAG
>DNNJ01000158.1 GCA_003487955.1 Clostridiales bacterium
GCCAAATGCCGTTGGAAGAACATCCGTATAAAAGAACTGTAGGAGTGAAAGAGATATTTAAACGGTTATTAAATATATATCATGAGGATAAAAGCTTTATTTGTTGGTTTAGTACTGGTTGTCAGTGCAAGTTTTGTTAAAGGCCAAACAGAAAAAAAATATCCCGAACCTACTCCCATGACGCATGAGATGACTGAATTCTGGGTTCCCCAACCCAGAATTACAGAACCAGGTAAAACTGTTTCTGAAAGAATTCTCGTGCAACCTCCTTCTGATGCCATTGTTTTGTTTGATGGAACTAACCTGTCGGAATGGGAGGCTGCTCCTGGCAAAAAAGCTACAGTAAAAGGGAAAGACGCGTCAAACTTCAAAAGTTCAGAAGAAAGTGCAGCCAGATGGACAGTGAAAGATGGAGTATTCATTGTTAACAAAAAAGCCGGTGATATTCAGACCAAACGGGTATTCGGAGACTTTCAACTGCATATTGAATGGTGCGTTCCCAAAGACATTCATGGAGAAAACCAGGGAAGAGGAAATAGCGGTGTCTTTTTACAGGGAATGTACGAAGTGCAGATATTGGATTCCTATAAGAATGAAACTTATGCCAATGGACAGGCCGGGAGCATATACAAACAAACCCCACCATTAGTGAATGCCATGAGACAACCGGGGGAATGGAACGAATATGATATTATTTATACGGCTCCAACTTTTAAAGAAGATGGAACTTACCGGACACGTCCTATTGTTACCGTGATACACAATGGAGTGGTAGTACAAAATAATACCGTGATATTAGGAACTACTCCATTCGTAGGTTTACCTCAAGTAGTGCCTCATGGGAAGGGCCCCATCAGATTACAGGCCCATGGCGATAAGAGTGAGCCAATTAGCTTTAGAAATATCTGGATAAGAGAATTGTAGCAGTAAACTGAGTTTTATAATACTAATAACAATAACATGAAAAGAGAGAAAACACAGAAAACACAGAAAACACAGAAAACACAGAAAACACAGAAAACACAGAATCAGGCTATTAAACATAGCTTTTCAAGAGGATGCAAGGCAACACTCGTGCTTGCAGTTTTTTTGCTTACTACCTGTTTGCACCTGTTTGCAGCAAGTGGAAATTTACCTGACATAAATCAGCAAAAACAAAGTGTTACCGGTAAGGTTGTTGATAGTTCGGGGGTACCATTACCTGGAGCTACGGTTGTGATAAAAGGATCTGAAACAGGTATAGTGACTGATAATGATGGAAATTATACGTTGAATCAAGTACCTGAAAACGCAACTTTGATTTTTTCATTTGTGGGGATGGAAACGCAGGAAGTACCCGTATCAGGAAGAACCACCATTAATATAGCAATGGCTGAGGAATCAGTTGGTCTGGAGGATCTTATTGTAGTTGGATATGGTGTACAGAAAAAAGTGAATGTAGTAGGATCAGTAAGTAGCATTCAAGGCGACGAAATAAAATCTGTACCGGCGGTTTCTGCTGCTGCAGCTATTTCGGGACGTCTCGCGGGTGTGACGGTATTGCAAACAAGTGGAGAACCTGGAACTGACGCTTATATGTCGCCCAGAATTTATGTACGTGGACGGACAACTTTGGGAGATGGGGCTGCGAAAACCAATCCTCTCGTTATCGTTGATGGTGTTCAGGGCAGAAATATTAGTGAAATTGATCCAAACGACATCGCTTCATTCTCCGTATTAAAAGATGCTTCCGCTGCAATCTATGGAGCACAGGCTGCTAATGGTGTAATCCTTGTCACCACGAAAAGCGGTACGTCTGGGAAGCCAAAACTGAGTTTCAATTTTTATCAAGGTTTTCTCACTCCTAGTAAAACACCCGAAATGGCAAATGCTGCCGAATATGCCACCATGCTTTCGGAATTTGAGACTTATAATGGTAGTAGTAGGACATTTAGTGACGAGGATATCGAATTATTTGCAAGTGGAGCTGACCCTTGGGAACATCCAGATACCGACTGGTATGGTGAACTGATTAAGAAGTGGACTACTGCAACACGTTATAACTTGAGTATTGAAGGTGGATCGACCAAAGGAACGAACTATTACATATCACTGGGTTATAAACAGGACGATGCCATGTATAAACAATCGTCAACTAAGTATGATCAGATAAATATCAGGTCGAAAATAAATGTGCCAATTACAGATTGGTTGAATGCGGATGTCAACATTGCCGGCTTTAAAACCAAAAAACTATTTCCATACAGAGGCGCCGGCGATATCATAGGCAATGCCACGCGAACACAACCAACTAGGCCGGCTTACTGGCCTACCGGAGAACCTGCTCCTGATATTGAAAACGGTGACAATCCGGTTGTTACATCATCTTTTGCCGGAGGAAAGAATGAACAGGATACCTATCGCCTGCAAAACTTCTTAAAAGTAACTGTTACTCCTCCCTTTATTCCTGGACTTTCGTTGAGTACCAGTATCGACTACGATCTCAATAATTTTTATAGGAAAAGATTTTTTCAGCCATGGACTCTGTATTATCCTGATTTTAGTGCAGCAACACGAGATCCGAATACTGGTTTTGTCATTTCCGCACCGATGAATCCTGTACAGAGGCAACCCAGTGGTACTGTCCTTCCGCGGCTTACGAATGATTATAATCGGACAATCAATACGACAGAAAAAATAGAACTAAATTATCTACGATCGTTTGGTAATCACGATATTACTTTATTTGCCGGTTTTGAACAATATACCAGTAATTACAACGAGTTTTCAGCTACCCGTGAAAATTATATTTCAAACTTAATTCAAATTCTTGATGTAGGCCCCGATCTGAATAAAACCAATAGTGGATATGAAACTATTTATGCCAGGAAATCGTGGATTGGCAGGGCCACATATGCTTATAAAAGTAAATATTTAGCTGAATTTTTATTGCGGCGAGATGGTTCGCTTAAATTCCCTCCCAAAAGCCGTTGGGGTAACTTTCCTGGATTTTTGTTGGGATGGCGTGCTTCTGAAGAAGACTTCTGGAAAGATAACCTCTCTTTTATCAATTACTTTAAGTTGAAAGCTTCATATGGAGAAATGGGTATGGATCCCGGTGATCCCTTCCAGTATATGGACAAATTTAAACTAGGAAATATCATAGGGATGACGTTTGGAACGGGAGGTGAGATTGAAACCACAGCTGGCCCGCCTGCAACAGCCAATGCGAATATAACCTGGGAGACACAAATAACAAAGAATCTCGGATTCGAGTCTCAGTTTTTGAACGGATTATTATTTTTGAATTTTGACTATTTTTACAATATTCGAAATAATATTCTTGCCAAAAGAAATGGTTCTGTACCGGATTTTACCGGACTCACATTACCTGATGAAAATATGGCACGTGTGGACAACCATGGTGTTGAAATAGAAGGAGGCATCCGAAAATCCTATACTGATTGGAACTTTGGCGTGTCTGGAAACTTGGGATATAGCCGTAATAAATTGGTCTATATAGATGAGGTGGATCCTCCTGTACCATGGCAGAAAAAAACGGGACTCCCCTACGGAACCAGATTAATGTACCAAGCTATTGGGATCTTTAGTGACGAAAGTGCGGTAAATTCATATCCTACCTTAGTAGGAGGAGCTAGGCCAGGTGATATTATTTTTAAGAATGTAAGTGCGGATTATGCGCATTTAAACCCAGATTACGATGATAATGTCATCAATGCACATGACCAGATTTTATTAAAGCATACCGTTGCGCCGGACTTATTTTATGGTACTTCCTTTGACCTAGGGTGGAAAAATTTTTCGCTCTCCGTCCTTCTTCAGGGTCAGGGAACCTTTTATAAAAAGAATTTTTCTGACACTCGACGTGGTGATGAAGGAAACTATTTTAAGTTCATGTATAACGACAGATGGACACCAGATAATCCGAATGGTTCTAATCCACGACCATGGAATAGAGACAGTCCCTATTGGATCCCAATGGAAAATACTTTTTGGTGGGATAATACTGCATACTTGAGATTAAAAAATTTAATGCTTTCATACAATATCCCGAACAAGTATTATAAGTCGGTTGGAATATCGAATATCAATGTTTATTTTACGGGCAATAATTTGGCTTACCTGTATAGTGCTACGGATAAATTTGATCCTGAAGTGGATGGCGTCAATTCATATCCTACGATGAAAACATTTGCTTTTGGTGCGAATATTAATTTCTAACTCAATAAATAATATGATTATGAAAAAGATTTTTATATATTTTATTTCGTTCATGTTTATTGCGGGAGTTTCATGTAAAGACGTACTCGATCAGACCTCTGTAGATTCTTTTGATGAAGACGTGGTCTTTACCGACATAAACCTGGTAAAAGCATATGTGGGTGCATGTTACTCCATGTTGGGTGGTAAAAAAATGAACGGAAATGCCGTTAATGGTCCCCTGATTCGTCGTGATTTTCTATCTTCTTCTACCGACCAGACGCTGAATAATTTTAGAGCTGCTGGTGAAGTGTTCTTGAAGGGTACCATGAGCCCCGATAAGATGGATTTGTTTAATAATTTGGATAATGGCAGACCTTGGCTTTTCTGGCCGAATATCTACACGAATATTCAGAATCTTAATAAGATCCTTTCGCGTATCGACGAGGTGCCGGTCAACAACACTAATGAAGAAAATCTTCGTACTCAGTTAAAAGGTGAGGCACATTTTTTACGGGCACTATCCTATAGCTATCTTTTGATGTGTTATGGCGGGGTTGTTTTAACAGACAAACCATTTGACATACATGATGATTTCTCGACAGTAAAAAGGTCGTCTATAGAAGACACCAAAGATTTTATATTGAATGACGTAAGTAAGGCGATTGAGTTTTTACCTCCTACTATGGAACAAGGTCGAGCTACCAGAGCTGCTGCTGCGGCAGTAAAGTCTAGAATGTTGCTGTTTTGTTCCGGGAAGTTGACTAATGGAGGGTGGACTGAACAGGCTACGAATGAATTAGTTTCTTTTCCTGCGAATAGTCAAAGATCACTTCTCGAAGCGGCACGTGATGCAGCTAAAGATATTATGGATGGTAAATATGGGAATTTCGCTCTGGTCGGAAATACTTCTGAACCAGTATTACCGCTTACAGATCAGCAAATTCAGGAATATGCCGATAGTTATTTCAGTATTTTTCATCAACCATTAGGTGCGGCGTGGAATAGTGAGACTATTTGGGGAACGCAGTTCCCTGAAAAAGACGGACGAACCTATACCCCAAATATGTGGTGTAGTCCCAGAGGTTATGATGGTGCTTCCAATAATGCCCCCATTGAAGATGCAGTGAGAAGGTTCGAGATGGCTGACGGGAGTAAGTTCGTGTGGGATACTGACCATCCCGAAGATAAATTAACCATGCGTAGAGCAACAGCAGCGCAGTTAGAGACCAACCCCTACCTGAATCCTTACTATGGACGCGAAGCGCGCTTCTATGCTTCCATTTTATATAATGGGGCGTCTTGGGTGGAACGCCCAACACCCGTTACAAAAGCTGATCCGTATAATAAGATACAATTTGCATATAGGTTTAGGAAGGACAAGAACACAGGTAAATTTCCATCTACCCCATCTTACAATGGCGTTGACACTCGTCAGAGTACATTGAACTTCAATACTGGAGGGAATGGTACAAAAACAGGTTATAATCTTCGCAAGTTTTTGAATCCTAATATACCGGGAAATGCAACACTTGGCACCAATAATACTGCATGGATTGAGTTTCGTTATGCTGAAGTCTTACTGAACTATGCTGAAGCTTGTATAGAACTTGGTGGATCTGATCTCCAGAAAGGTATTGATGCAATGAATATCGTGAGGCACCGCGCAGGCCTCCCAAGTCGGGTGACTACTGACCAGGTCAAAGCTCGGGAATTTGTACGGCACGAGCGAGATATAGAACTCTATGGCGAAGGAATGCGTTTCTTCGATATACGTAGATGGATGATCTGTGACCAGGTGGTTGCGAATGTCTATGGTATGAGAATCAATGAGTATGTGAGCAGTAACGATGATTTTGATGTTTTAGAGACAACATGGCAACTCACATCTATAGAAGATGCCAGAAAATGGGGAGGTAATCATTTTTACTGGTTGCCAATTATGAGAAGTGAAATTAATAAATCTCCCGGTTTAGTTCAAAATCCGGGATATGAATAATCCCGGAATAAAAACTCTTTCTCTTTAACATAAACTGGAAAGTATAACAATGATCAACCATTATCCTCCCATTTTCAAGATAAAGGGTTTAAAAGTTGATTTAATCGTATAATGTTGTTTAGTAATAAAGTATATAAAAGTATGCAGAGAAGTTGATCCCTCTTAAAATATTATTAATCTAAAACAATCAAAAACAAATTTTATGAAGAAGGAGAATAATTTGAGCCGTCGTAATTTTTTGGGTCTGAGCGGCGCCATCGCCACCGGTCTGGCCATATCGGGTCAGTCCAGTTTTGCCAAGTCGCTGTTTACCGAGGTTCCTTATGTCGGGAAGAAGTTCAAGATCGGCAT
>DNNJ01000056.1 GCA_003487955.1 Clostridiales bacterium
CCCTGAATTTTTCATTCTCAATATATTGCAATAACTTATTGAGAGATTCAACTATTAGTTCGTTTTTCATATAGAGTCAAATATTTTTTTGATTTTTTCAGCCACTATACTTGGATGAAAATGTGTTTTTGCAAACTGTTGATTATTATTGCTCGTAAAGTTGAATAAATCCGGATTGTTATAATACTGTTCAAAAGCTTCCGCAAACACATCTGGGGATAGAGAGTCAAGCATAACACCAAACTTGCATTGTTCGTACAAATCTTTAATTCCACCCACTGGTCGCGTAAAGATAATTTGCCCAGCAGACATCGCTTCAAGAATAGAAATGGGTAACCCCTCTTGATAAGACATTAAAATAAAAAAGGAACACTTGCTAAGCATCGTGATTTTTTTATTTCCCGACATAAATCCGTGGAATATAACGTCTTTAATATTCTGATCATTTGCATAACGTTCCGCATCATACTTAGCAGAACCGTCACCCGCTATATGAAAAATCAAATCAGGATATCTATTTTTTAATAACTTAAACCAATCTAAAGCTTCAAACACCCCTTTATCCTTTTCTATTCTGGAAAGGAAAAGAATATCTCGTTTGTCTTTTCGTATTGGATTATCGGCAAAATTCTCTATTAACTTAGCATCTATCGGATTAAATAACACTTCAATCTGTTTTGAAAATCCGGCATCTGTAAGTAATTGTTTAAACTCACTTGCTAATACTACAATTTTATCAGCCCTAAAATAACCCCACTTCAGCAATTTTTTATTAGATAGATCCTTTCGTTTAAAACCATGTATGAACAGTAAAACATTACGATTAAATAATTTTGCTGTTCTAATTAACGCCCCATCACGCAACATGGAACCGACACTCAATGAACTATTAATTAATGTTTTTTTTGCTTTTGACCTTAATAACAAGCAAGCAAAACGAACAGGTATAAGACAACTACTAAAGAATCTGCCTAAAATGTTTTGAGAAATTGATGAACGCCCCCGATAAAAAACTTCTACTACTCCTAAAAAAGGCTTTATATTACTTACAAAAGAAGCTACACCTCCTTGATGAGATTTAGGACTCGTAATAATAAATTTTGAATTACTCATTTTTATTTTTTTGTATATGACATACAGTAAATCATTTGAAAATATACAATATACTACACAAAATATTTGTAGTTTTTTGCAATGACAAAATAACTGTTCTTTTTTCGTTTTTAAATTATTTTACGGGGATAGTTACATTTGTGCATTTTTAACTTATATTTGTGTCGCAATCTATTAAATATAAAATTTCCTTGTTTATCAAAGCTGTTATTTGCCGAAATTACTATAAACAATTGAAATACAAACATGGGTATAGATTGTATCATTTGTGCATTATAAAAAATAAAATCGAATAATACGGTAAACAATAGGAAGTATCTAAATCTTTTATATTCAATCATTGAATATAAGGAAACAAGGTATAATAATATTAATATGACACCAATAAGTCCAATAGTAAAATACATATATACGATTCCTGTGATAGAGCCACGCGAATGTATTCCTAAATAATAATCGGAATTCATATAATCATCTTTATCGGCATAAGCCATATATTCGTTGCCAAGCCCGAATGCAACCCGCTTAATATCCCTGCTATTCTGAATATCATTCCAGAATAATAAAAATCCTCCGACACGCCCTGTTCCTTCTTGAACATTCCTGTTACTCTCATCTATTCCGGCAGAGTATTTCAATCCATAATCATAAGCATAATTGATATCAAAACTACCCCAAACTTTATTTTCAGGGTTAAGAGTTGGTGTAAGTCTCAAACCCAAATAAAACATTCCTATAATAAATAAAAGAGCGGAAAAAATATATCCAATGTTACGTCTGTTTGCAAAGAATGAAGAAACAAAAACAAGAACCAAAATATACAACAATGGGAATAAAACAATTACCGCCCTTTTACCCGTCATAATGCCTATAAACAGTAAGCCAATAGTAAAAATAATTATCCGGGTATTTATTTTCATATTAGATACCATTAGCAACCAAAACAATGCAAGAAGAGGAAGCGATGTTCCGGCTCCTCCTCCTGCAACACCGGTGATACTGCCAACCCAGCCTTCCATAAAAGAGCCTAATATAAACAACTTAGCTACTGCCAACAATATTTGAAGTAACAATAGTCTTAGGAAAAGGGAGTGTAGTTTTATTCTTCTATACAAGTCAGCCCTCATTTCTGCAAATAAAGCTATTGTAATAAAAAAAGGAGATATATACTTGGATAGTTGCGACAATACTAATGATAAGTTGTCATTATGATACAAAAAAGAGATAACAAGAAAATAAATTCCAAATAGGGAAAGCAACAAAAATGGAGTTTTAAATCGATCAACATATTTCAAGTTTTTCACAAATAAGAATGTGCTCCAAAGGAAAACAATGGCTTTGTATGAATCCAACAATATTCTTGTTCCGAGTATCTGGATAGAAATATCACTAAATACTCCACCGGCAAACAGAAAAATAATTAAAGAAGATACCTCTTTTCGGTCACTTTTCCAATAAACATGCAATAAACCCAATAAACAAACTATATTATACAATACAATTTGCGATTGGGTAATTTGATCAAAATGCACTTGTGTCATATAGTTATATTTCTTTGTTCGTTAAATATGGGCACATTTGAAAAAGAAGAAAATGAAACATCGGCTATATCTTTTCCAAAATAGGTATTAATTTATTATTTACTATTCTTTTCCAAGTGTGTTCCAATAAGGTGTTCCTAATATTATTTGAATCAAAATTTCTGTTTAAATAAATATACTTTAATGCTTGTGAAAAAGATTCTGGATTGTCCTCAATCAAAACACCATTAATACTATTTATTACCTCTTTGTTGCAATGGGTGGAGGTGGCTATTGTAAATAATCCGGAAAGTATATATTCATAAGTTTTAGTGGGCGGTTGATGGTCGTAGTATTCGGTCATCGGGATATAAGAAACACCAACATTACATTTATCAAAAAAAGGTTTTAACTTATTGTTCGGTATAAAGCCATGCAAACAAATCCTGTCGGATAATTTAAAATCACCAATGAGTTCAGAAATTTTTTCTAATTCATTATTATTGCCATTGCCAATTATATCATAAGTAAATTTATTATCAGGATACTTTTCTGAGAATAACTTATACCCTTTAATGGTATCATCAATTCTTCTTCCATTTAATGTCCCTACATATAGAAGATTAATCTGATCGAAATTTTTGTTTATATTGGAAATAACATCTGCACCCAAAGGTAAGATTGAGGTTTTTGAATTGTCTATATGCATTTTGTCTCTTACTCCTTCTGAAATAATTGAGATGTGATCGTAATAATTACACGTTTTTATTAGTCTTGCATCAAATTCTCTCCTTTTTTCTTCAATCGGCACAATACCCAATGTTCTAATATCTAATATCATCTTCTTCCAAAACAACATCCTTTTTATAAAATCAGAACGTAAAAAGAACTTTACAAATATCTTCCCTTTATAAAATAGAGCAAAAAAGGTACAATAAACTATGTAAATCGCAGCTCTTAATTTTAGTGGTGGCTTGTTTGTTGTGTATATTACCTTAACACCATCAAGTGATTCAATCTTTTCTTCCTTTGGTTCAATGCAGATATATGTGATATCATATTTTTTTCTAAGATATTGACAATACTTGTAAGTATCGACATGATAGCCAAAAGCATCCTTGTTTATTATCAATAGTTTCTGTTTCATTTTGTAGATATTCTTTAAATATTGTAATGATTCTTTTACTGTTGTTTTGTAATCTTTGTCAACCGCGTCAACCAATTTATTTTCTTTAATATTACAATATTTATTGATAGATAAAGCAATAAAGTTACAACTCTTACAAAGAGATGGGCATTAACAATAATAAGTACTATAGAAATTAGTTGAAAAAAGAAGAGAAGTAATTCCCAAAGATTATAAAGCATTACTTTCTCTTTTATTCGGGTATATTCGGCCAATAGTATATAATTTAAAAAGTTGTAGAGAACCATAATGATACCTAATCCCAAGAGACCCCACGTATCATTTATAAAATAAAAGGCGGCAACTCCCATTAGCAGTGAGAAAATATTAATGAGAGAGTGTACATACGTCTTATTATTCACCAATGGCGCGTATCCTCTTATCTGTGACAATACGTTAAAGGTGCCGGATAGACTTAGAAAACCAATAAAGATTGCACTATCCATATATTTTTCTGTACCAATCCAAAGGCATAAATTAGGAGATAACAGGGTAATAAATACACCTATCCCAACCGTGATGATTGTTGAAACCCCGGCTATCTCACGTATCTTGGTAACAAAAGATTTATCTTTCATGTTCTCAAACAGGATAGGCTGCCAAGTATTTCCCAGTGCCCCATTGAAAATGGATGTTATAGATGCAAATCTTAGCGCAAACGCATAAAGCCCCAATACCGAAACGGAGAAAAATGTGGTGATTAAATTTCTTGATAGAGGGTTCCATAATCCAACAGTGAGGAGACCCGGCACCAACGGAAATGCATACTTGATGATGGATATAGCGTCTTTCCCACTAAAATTGAGCTGTAGATATCTCTTTGAGGCTAAGCCATTGAGTAATATTGATGTCGTGTCACCCACTATATGTCCGTAAATAACACCTATTATTCCCACTTTTAAGAATATAACAAAAATAATTGTACTGCAAAACCTGAAAAATAAAGATGTGCTATTAACAATAACATATAATTTGGGTTTTTTTTCGTAACGAGGAATAATACTTAGGTAGGTGCTAATAGCATTAACAAATAGCCACACTATTCCAAATCTATACTCTTTCAAATATGATGCACTACCTATGTATTGTTTTAATACTGTATCTTCAAAAAGGAAAGATAGCAACACAACAAATAACGATGTGATAATTGTTAAAAATAATCCGGTGGAAATAAGAACTCCCTTATGTTTTATGCTTTCTTTCTCATAAAAATAGCGTCCTACGGAGGTGTATATTTCCAAATTACAGGCAAAAACTAAAAAAGATACTAAGGTAGTAATCAGCTCTACGATTCCGAATTCTACGGTAGAGAATACTCTGGCATAGACCGGTATCAAGAAAAATCCCATGAATTTCCCTACTACCGGCAAAATGCCGTAAATCGATATGTTTTTAAAAAACTCCTTTAACATCTTGTGCTGTAAATTTATCTCTTACCCGCTCCGTTTCCCTTTGAGGACTATGTTGCGGACCGCTTTCCAGAAATATTGCCAATCGGTGCGAAGCGGATTTTTTAAATATGCCGTTAAGTATCTTCGTTCGCTTTCCTGAATCTCCTCCAATGTTTTCGGCATATCGGCATAAAAGGGTGGCAATAGCCCCGGTTTCGTCTTTATGCGCAACTCCTGCAACTCCTTGTCGTAAAGATGGAAATAATGGCTGCTGAGCGGACGCACCCCCACCAGCTTCAGGTCGCCCTTGACCCAGTTGATAAGCATGGGCAACTCGTCCAACCACGTCTTGCGCAGGAAACGCCCCGCGGGAGTCACCCGATAGTCATAGGCAATCTTTCCCCCGGCGGACAATCCTTCTTGCCGATAGATGTAGGATTGCAGATACTCGGAGTAGGCGTGCATGGTGCGGAACTTGTAAACACCGATAATCTCTCCCCCCTTGCCGTGCCGGCGAAGCCGGATCAACGGCCCGGTGGAGGGTTTGTCGTCACGGATGGGGGCTTTTATCTTGGAGGCGATCGCGTAAAACCGCCCGTTGCTTACTTCTTCGTATAGCACATCGAATCCCGCCCGATAGAGCCTTCCCAATACCTCCACACGGGTGAGTGCCCGCAGTTTGCCGCCCGTCGTCCAAAAGTAAAACCCCCGGGTAAGCGACAGCTTGGGAGAGAGACGGTGCCAACAATAATCCAACGCGTAAAGCAGGTGGTTGATAACCGGGGGGCTCTGACGCAAGACTTTTTCACGACGCAACGCGGCCGTCACGCAATGGCAGGCGATAAAGCCTCCCTCGGGCAGACAGTAGTTGGTGTAGGAAAAAAGCGTGTTGATATGCCTGATCCTGTTCAGTGAGCGCAAATGAACAACCAGACGCGGTGATCTTATTTTGTGGGCGAGTATATTTTCCGGATCGGAGGTGTCAATCAAGAGTGTATTTTCAGAGAAAGCATTCTTGTTCTCTTTTAGCCGGCGAACGATGTCTTCACCATCCGCTGACACTTTACGGGCAAGGGTAAATAAACAGTCAATATCTTTATCCCAAACGGTATTCTGCAAACCGTCTCCCGACTTAAGCCCTATCTCGGTAACATCGTTTAAAGGAGGTTCCTCATAAAAATAAGGGATTTTCCGATAGACCAGCTTGCGGAGAAGACCGTAGAGCCCCCATTCCAGAAGCACAATGATTCCCGTGGCAAGCAGGATGGAGTGGTCGAACTCGTAGCCGGGCACGCATCTCCGGTAAAGCAAAAAGAGGAACAACCCCGACAGGACGCCTTGCAGGAATATTCCCGACAACGCATAGCGTATCCGCTTATACGAATCGAATTGCAGTTTCCGGGTGATTACCCCAAAAATTACCCAGAGAAAAGCGGACATCACCAGCCAGTACCACCGGGGCAAATCGCCGAAATAGCGGGCAAGCCAAAACGCGAACAGGGCGATGAGAAAATCACACAGCGCGATAACAACCTCCCTGCGTGAAAAAGATTTCATCCCTGGGTGCGTATGAGATGACATACTTTCTCTATATCTTCTTCGGAGATATACGGGTGCAGGGGTAATGAGAGTACGGTATCGCACAGTCTCACAGCCACGGGGCAGCTTCCGGCAGGCAGGTTGAGGCTCTTGTATGCCGTTTGTCTATGCATGGGTGTGGGATAGTAAACCATGGAGGGAACGCCGTTTCCTTTTAATCGGAGTTGAAGCGCGTCGCGTTCTTCCTTGCTGTTGAGCCGTATGGTGTATTGCGCCCAACTGGAATAGTATCCCTCTGGAATAACGGGAGTATGGACGATTCCCCGAAGGTTGGCCGTATAGAGGCTGGCCGCCCGGTTGATGTCGGTTAATTCATATTCGCGGAAAGCTTTAAACTTGACTTGCAGGATGGCTGCCTGAAGGGTGTCGAGACGCGAATTCATGCCGATGCGCACGTTGTCGTATTTGTACGAGCCTTTGCCGTGTACACGGAGCGAATCCATCTTGGCGGCCCACTCGTCATTGTTGGTGAAAACAGCGCCGCCGTCGCCGTAACATCCCAACGGCTTGGCGGGGAAGAACGAGGTGGTGGAAATATCGCCGAAGCTGCACGCGCGCTTGCCGCCGATTGCTCCCCCAAAGCCTTGGGCCCCGTCTTCGAGAATAAGCAAACCGTATTTGCCGGCAATCTTCCGGATGGCGGCATAGTCGGCAGGCAACCCAAACAGATCGACCGTGATAATCGCTTTCGGAGTGAGCATGCCCTCCCCGGCGGTCTTCTCGACGACCCTCTCCAAATCGGCCGCGTCCATGTTAAAGGTTCCGGCGTCCACATCCACAAAAACGGGCGTCGCCCCTTCGAGGGAGATAACTTCCGCCGAGGCAAAAAAGGTGAAATCCGGCACAAACACGGCGTCGCCCTTGCCCACATCCCATGCCTTGAGGGCCAGGGTGAGGGCGTCAGTGCCGTTGCCGCAAGTGACGCAATGCTTTACGCCAACATATTCCGCTAACGAGGCTTCAAGTTCTTTTACGGGTTTTCCCATGATGTAGCCACCCGACGCAACGGTGCTTATCATCGCTTTGTCCAGCTCGGGCTTCAGTACTTGATACTGCTTTACTAAATCTCTGAATTGCATTTTATCCTATTTCAATTAATCCGGTCTCTGT
>DNNJ01000314.1:0-242 GCA_003487955.1 Clostridiales bacterium
ATGGTGGAAGTACCGCAGGAAGCATTCCTTGCAGTTCTTAAATTTGATGAAGATTAGATAATATGTATGGGGACACACCATAAGAGGTATGGGGACACACCTCCTCTAAAAGGATAGTCTTTGTGAGTAGGAGGAATGTCCCCAAATTGTTACTCTCTGCGGGATAGACAGAGGAAGGGGGACACACCTTCAAAATCCGGTGACTCTCTGAGAGATAGTTATTGAAGGAATGTCCCCGTACT
>DNNJ01000314.1:440-3365 GCA_003487955.1 Clostridiales bacterium
GTCCCCGTACTTGGAATGTCCCCCTGATTTTTAATTCCTTAATCACAAGTCTGCTATGACATCTTACCTAAAAAGATAATTTCATCAGTTTCGGCATTAATAATAGTCAGACCCTTTTCTTCCCAATTAGATGAGCCAAGATAACCTAACCTGTCATCCCATGCATCGTCGTAATCATCCTTTGATACCAATTCATTATCAACATAATACTCAACCTCGGTTTTAATTAATTTAAAACCGTCTTGGGTAATAAAATCTTGCTCTTTATCATCAAAATCAAAAAGCTCATCATCATAACCATAATCATCATAATAATTATCATCTTCATTTTCATCGGTATAAAGATATCCGTAATTAATCAAATTGTACAAGCATTCAAACATATCATCAAGGGTATCATTGCTTGTGTAAGCATCACCCAATTGTACAAAAAAGTCCAATATTTCCTGGTTTTTAATATCATATGTCACTATATCCTTGGTATACAGCATTTCTTTCCAATCTCCGCTTTCACTGGTTATAGTTACCTTCATATTACTCCCCCTTGCCACCATAACTGCTTAGTAAAATATTATGCACCTGCGAAGTATATTATGTTTATGTTTAGTGATCAGGGAATAAATATTATTATATATTTGCATACAATGTTTCATTCGGGTGTTTGATTTCAATTACATTAGTGCTATACTGAGCCATTGCTTCCTTGAAATTTGAAATTGTTTCATAATCATCCCAAAAATGCATTGGAATAAAAAGCTTTGGTTTTAGCTGCTCAATAAAGTATTTGCCGCCGCATAAATAATTGGATTCAAGTCTTCTGTCTACGGGGAAAAAGGCAGCATCAATCCTTACACCATGACTTGCTATATCTGCTACAATACTTTTAAAATTATCTTCCATAGTTCTTTCTTCTTCAGGTGTATCATCAGCCCATTTCCACCAGTTTAAATCACCGGCATGAAATAAGTTTAAACCGTCTATATTTATCATAAAGCTGACTCCTTCATCTGTCGAACCAAAGTTATTCAGCTTTAATTCATTGAGCGTAATTTCGTCGCCCTGCCTTACTATATATAGATTGTCAATCCTATTAAATATTTTTATATCAGAGGACAATATGTAATATGTATTTGGTTTTTTATTTATCCATGTTAAAACTTCATAGTTAAAATGGTCTTGGTGTGAGTGAGAGCTGAATATATAAAGGGCTTTAGGACTTGCAAATATATCACTGAGCAATTTTAAAAAGTCAAAATCCGTTTTATCGCTTTTGTACTTGAAATAATCAAACAGCAAAAAAGAATTATTGGTTTCTATAAGAAAACAACTGTGGTATATATATCGAATTTTCATAATACCTCCATTGATTAATATTTGGGTTTCTTAATTATAATATAATTCTGAATTATGAGCAATACTAAGAATTAAATATACCGAGAGATATTCAAAATGCTCAAAATTTCAAGTTATCCGAGATCTCGGATAAATTGAAATTTTGCACACTAGTTATAGAAAGGTAGTTGTCATTGTTGTCATAGTTATGTAAATAATGTTTGTAATTAAAACATTTACATAGTATAATCAGAAGTTGATAATAATAGAACGAGGTAGAAAAAAATTAATGAAAATTGAAAATGTAGTTTTGAATGACAACATTCAAAGAGCCTTGGATGATATGGGCTTTGAAGAAGGCACACAAATTCAGCAAGAGGCGATCCCTTTAATATTAGAGGGGAAAGATATTGTAGGACAGTCAAATACAGGAACAGGAAAAACAGCAGCATATGCAATTCCCATTCTTGAAAAAATAGACAAAGAATTAAGAATGCCTCAGGCATTAGTCCTGCTCCCAACAAGAGAGTTGGCCGTCCAGGTTGCAAATGAAGTAAGAAAAATCGGAAAATATATGGATGGTATCAAAACGGTAACAGTTTACGGTGGAGCGGATATAAGAGAACAGATAAATAAACTTAAGGGTGGAGCACAGATTATCGTAGGAACTCCAGGCAGGATTATTGATTTAATCGACAGACGTGTAATAAAGCTTGGAGAACTAAGAATCGCTGTTTTGGATGAAGCTGATGAAATGCTTAAAATGGGCTTTAGAGAGGATATAGAGCTTATCTTAAGTAAAATTGACCATCCTGTTCAATCCTTATTGTTTTCTGCAACAATTCCGGATGATATGAAAAAAATCATTAAGAAATTTCTTAGTTCTCCTGTTTCAGTAAAGGTTTTAAGAGAAGGAATTACAGCAAAGGAAGTAAAGCAAAGTTATTTTTTGGTTAAGCATTCCGATAAGGTTGAGGCGCTTTCTAGGTTAATCGATACCTATACTCCAAAGCTCACATTGGTATTTTGTAATACAAAAAGAGC
Source organism: Clostridiales bacterium (assembly GCA_003487955.1). Taxonomy (GTDB): domain Bacteria; phylum Bacillota; class Clostridia; order Tissierellales; family Sedimentibacteraceae; genus Sedimentibacter. The sequence goes on from DNNJ01000314.1 coordinate 2,817, forward strand.
AGTTGATGAATTATATGACCAGCTTATTGATAAGGGATATAACTGCGATAAAATTCACGGAGACATAAAACAATCACAAAGATTAGATACATTAAACAAGTTTAACAACGGCTTGATTGAAATACTTATTGCTACCGACGTGGCTGCAAGAGGACTTGATATCAAAGAAGTAGAATTAGTAATAAACTACGAAGTTCCTTCAAAGGAAGATTACTATGTGCATCGCATAGGCAGGACAGGAAGAGCTGGAAGAGAAGGGGCATCATTTACGTTGGCAAGTGCTAAAGAACTAAGAAAAATTGAGGATATTGAAAAGTATACTAAAAAGTCTATCCGAAAAAGAACCATACCTACTGTTGATAAAGTAAATGAAGTTAAACAGGATAAATTTATAAGAGGTATTGTAAGTGTAATCGAAAGCGGCGAGTTGGGGGAAAACAGAGAATTGGCAGGCAAACTTATGGATAAGGGATATGATGCCGAGACTGTAATTGCTGCTATGATTAAAAAGCTTGTTAAATTTGATTTATCGGAGGAAAGAGATTTAAA
>DNNJ01000333.1:0-1562 GCA_003487955.1 Clostridiales bacterium
TGGAAGTACCTCCATTACCCGCACCAATGGATGCACCATTTTTATACGAAAACCTTAGAAGTGACGCTATAGCATTGAAGTGGAGATGCTCCTCCGGGGCAAGATACTACATAGTAGAGAGGGCAACAACTCCAAACGGTCCGTGGGAGAATATTAGCGGTGATTTCGATATCAGTTACAATCTCTATTTTTATCCCATGTTTACCGATTCATCCGTTGTCTCTGGTGAATCGTATTACTATCGGGTGGTAGGTAAAAATGAATCGGGTCTCTCTCCGTTTTCCAATGTTATTGGCCCAATAAGACCCCAAATTAGGATGATAATGGACAATCTGCAGGATTTTTCTCTAACATATTCGAGAACGCCCAATCTTCGGATCAGTTCTGAATCCTGGCCGAGATTGCGGCAGACAGAAGAAGATTTTTTTCAGGCTGAAAGGATTAAAGGTACCGATTCCGGAGAAATTATATATAAAGCAGGGTCGTTAAGATGGATTGAAGTCATTTTATTTAGTAATGAAACTGATAACCTAAGTATTCAATACTCTTTAGACGGAAACGTATGGAGATCACTTCCCGAAGGTTCATTATTAAAAACATATAGGGAGTCCTATCCAAGTCAGATTTCAAAGAATATTGATAATCCGGTGCACAAATTTAACTATCATGTACCAGCCTTCCCTGCTAATACAATGTTTGTGAAAATTGTAACAGGAAACGGCTATGCGGATAATACTTTTCCATGGATAGCACGGGTGCACATTGGATATACGGGTACACTAAAAACAACGAATGAATAATAAATCCGGTGAGTTTATTTCCAATATTATTTTTTTTTTATGCTTTTCTCGATGAAAGTAAGAAGATAGATGTTGTATACAAACTCTCGACAAAATAGTTTTTATTTCGAAGTATCTTTTGAAAAAGATGTTTTCTCCAAAACAAGGCAACTAATTTATTACGTAAATTGAAAAAGACATTATATTTATGCGGATAAGACCTGATTATTTATTTTGTGTTAGCGTTCTGTTGTCCCTGTTTTCATGCAGATCAGGGAGCAATGTTGAATCGGAAATCCTTTCAACACCTGGATTAATCGCTCTTTGGGATTTTTCGGAAGATAACAGGGAACTTATCTCTGAGGGCAAAGTTAATTTATCCCTTCGGAGCAGTATTGGTGACAGCCTTAAATTTATCGATGAAGGTCCGTTGTCCGGTCGTTCTATTTTGTTTGACGGAGCCAATTACCTTTATATCCCATACGAAGAAACGAAAAAGTTAAACATCGAGACAAACGAGGTTACAGTCATTGCATGGGTGAGATGGACAGGAGAACAGATTGGTTTTGTTGGCGGTATGTGGAATGAATATGAAGATGGAGGTAAAAGGCAATACGGACTGTTCGTCTCACTTCCCCACTATAACGGAAAGAACCAGGTATGCGGACACATATCAAAAACAGGAAGGCCAACCCCTCCGTTTCCATATTCAATCGATTATTCAGCTAGCAAACAGGAAGTAGCTCCGAATGAATGGGAATGTGTCGCATTTACCTACGATGG
>DNNJ01000333.1:1754-1996 GCA_003487955.1 Clostridiales bacterium
TGTGTCGCATTTACCTACGATGGGAACTTTATCCGATCTTACCTGAATGGGGAGTTTGAAGAAAGAGAACAGGAGTTGATCAATAATACCCGGGGATTTGAAGGGTATCCAGAAGGGTTGGTACAATCAAAAAACCCCTACTATTACCCTGATGGAATGGGAAATAACGGTTCCGATTTCACTGTTGGAGCTGTTCGGTTAAAAAACGGAATGGGAAACTTTTTTAAAGGTCAGATGGGTGG
>DNNJ01000333.1:2210-2487 GCA_003487955.1 Clostridiales bacterium
TTAGCTGTGTTCAACCGGGCACTTACCGACGATGAGATTTTTAAAATTTATAAAGCTTCTGAAAGTGAAAATACCAATTAGGATACAATCTCTTATCCGTTCGCCGAAAAAAACTTTTTCAAAGATGTGAATGTTTAAAAACTGGATATTACGATGGGTCTCGGAGGCAGACATGCAACAGTTGTACAGAAACGGATCGTTTTACAATCAATATGAAATGAAGAGAAGAAGTATTTTAACAATAATACTGGTGCTGTTTTCTATTGTTTATGTTTGT
>DNNJ01000333.1:2659-5786 GCA_003487955.1 Clostridiales bacterium
TTTTCTATTGTTTATGTTTGTGGTGAACAATACCCGCTAATAAACAATGTTAGAGGAAGACAAAACATCCGTTCACTTGACTGCAAGTGGCAAACAATTATTGATCCGTACGAAGCCGGGACTTATAGTTATCATAGTACCACCTTAACAAATGGATTTGAAAAAGGGAGTAAAAATTTTTCTGACTATAATACGCTGAATGTGCCAGGAGATTGGAATTCTCAAAAAGAAGAATTGCTTTATTATGAGGGTGTTGTGTGGTATCGCGTCCAGTTTGATTACCAACAGAAGGACAACAAGAGAGTTTTCATCCATTTTGGTGCCATAAATTATATTTCTGATGTTTACCTAAATGGACAGGGAGCCGGTAAACATGTTGGCGGCTTCACACCCTTTAATTACGAGGTGACACAATTTCTGAAAAATGGTGCCAATAACCTGATCGTTAAAGTTGATAACAGGCGGCATTCCGATGGAATTCCCGGTTCTATGTATGATTGGTGGAATTTTGGCGGAATAACACGTCCGGTTACCTTGATTGAGACTCCGGTAACGTTTATACGCGATTACTCTATCGGTTTAAGCAAGGACAGGAAAAGCGTTCAAGGTTGGGTACAGCTCGACGGTATAGATTTAAACGAACAGGTAATAATCGATATTCCCGAATTAAACATTAACCATTCTGCCAAAACCGATTCCAACGGCAGGGCATTTTTTGCCATAAAAGCGAAGCCTGAGTGCTGGTCTCCTGAAAATCCCAAATTATATTCAGTCAATGTAATATCGCAGTCAGATAACGTTTCAGACCGGATTGGTTTTAGGACCATCGAAACCCGTGGCAATAAAATAATATTAAACGGAGAGGAGATCTTTTTAAAGGGTGTAAATATGCATGCTCAACTTCACGGCTGCAGTGCCTATTCGAGCGAAGACGCAGAATGCTTGCTGGGTTGGGCAAAAGAGATGGGATGTAATTTTGTTCGGCTTGCTCATTATCCCCATAGCGAAGAAACAATTCGGGTGGCTGAGAGATTAGGTATTATGGTTTGGGAAGAGTTACCGGTTTACTGGGCAATTCAATGGAATAATCTGGAAACCTATTTAAGTGCCGAAACCCAACTTGAGGATATGATCAGCAGGGATAAAAACAGAGCAAATGTAATAATATGGTCTGTAGCAAACGAAACACCAAAAGGAGACGATAGATTGATTTTTTTGACTCGACTGGCAAGCCGCGCTCGTGAAATTGATAATCAAAGGCTTATAAGTGCTGCATTAGAACCAAAAGAAATTAAACCCAATTGTTGGTCTATAACCGACAAATGTGCCGATGTTGTTGATGTTATTGGAATAAACCAGTACATCGGGTGGTTTAACGGGACACCGGAGAAATGTGACGTAACAGAATGGGAACTAAATTTAGATAAACCGTATATTATGTCAGAATTTGGAAGTTCTGCTCCCTACAACCGGCACGGAGACAAAGCAGAACGGTATACCGAGGAGTACCAGGAGTATTATTATGAAAAGACAGTTGAAATGATCAAACGGACTACTGATTTGTCGGGTGTCTGCCCATGGAATTTGACTGAACACAGGTCACCTCGCTTAAATACGCCCGGTATAGAAGATGGATTTAGCAGGGCGGGACTGATATCGGTTAGAGGTCAGCGAAAGAAAGCATTTCATGTGATGAAAAAATATTACATGGATTTTTTGAAATAAGGGCATGGATGAATTTTGGAAACAGTATGAAAAAAATATTTTTGTTAGGAACCTTAACCCTGTTTTTTGTTGGATTTCTATTTGCCGAAAACTATTATGTTGATGCCGTAAACGGATCAGACAGCCACTTGGGAACATCTCCCGAAGAAGCATGGAAAACGGTAAATAAAGTAAACGAAACTACTTTTTCGTCTGGGGACGTGATTCATTTCAGGGCAGGGCAGGTCTGGCGCGAATCTTTGCGTTGTCGAAGCGGAGCTGAAAATATGCCCCTCACATATACCAGTTATGGTGGAGGAGCAAAACCTTTATTTCTTGCCAGTATTGATCTTTGCTTTGAAAATTTCTGGTTATATAAAGGTGACAACATATGGTGCGTAATACCTGCATCCTTTTCTACCGGCAGAACGCCTGACTATACAGACGTTGGGAATATTATTCTGACAAAAAGAGGAAACACCGAAAAGATGGCGGCCTGGAAACGTTGGAGTATTAAAGAACTGACTCAACAGGCTGATTTTTACCATGACACGAAAAATGATCTGCTCTATTTCTATTCCGAAGAGAATCCCGCGCTATTGTATTCAGAAATGGAAGCCGCAATGAAGCACAATATTTTCTTGATGAACGGGTGTGAATATCTTATTATTGACGGACTTACAGCGGCATATACAGGAGCCCACGGGGCTCAGGGAAGTAATACCAGAAACAGTATTATTCGCAACTGTGATTTTTTATGGATCGGTGGCAGTCACCTGTATACCCGAAATGAAAAACCTACGCGTTATGGCAATGGTATAGAATTTTGGGGAGAGTCTCGGGATAATTTGGTTGAAAGTTGTTATTTCGAACAGATTTACGATGTAGCTATGACTAATCAGGGTCCGGACCCGTGTCTGGTAAGAAATATCGTCTGGAGGGACAACAAGATCTACAGATGTGAACAGGCTTATGAATTTTGGTTGAGCAACAGCGAATCACGCATGCAGAATGTAGTTTTCGAAAACAACGAGTGCATAGATTCCGGATTTGGTTGGAGTCACGAACAGCGTCCTGACAAGAGCGGTACCCACATCCTTGCTTATGCTATGGAATCTAAGGAGTTTGATATTCACTATAGGAATAATATTTTTAACAATGCAAGAATTGCAATGATAAGGTATTACAACACACGTCTGCCCGAAGCTGATCTGAACAATAATACCTATATCCAAAAAGCTGAGAACTGCGATAAGTTACCTTTGTTTTACTGGGGAAATATTCGGGCCACATGGGAAGAATACCGGGAGGTTACGGGGAACGATAAAAACTCTACGTTTACGTGCGAATAGAACAAGACGCCGTTAGATTTATGCTTCTAACTCGCCCGACTGCACCAGTTGTAAACAGGAATCAAAAATAC
>DNNJ01000365.1:0-2941 GCA_003487955.1 Clostridiales bacterium
GGCCACATTGGTGACAACTGCATCTTCCTTTTGAGCCACCTTAGCGGAAGTCAGGGTGAGCCGCCACACCTTATTTGGCTTTTGCAGCACCATGCGAATGTCAAAGGGGCAATTCCTGTAAGTGGCCAAATCAATTCCCTGCTGCAGGAAGTATTTTTCCTCGGCCAGCAGCGGCATGATTTCAGAAACAACGTCTGTCCCCGAAACTTGTCAGTGGGAGTTGCCAGAGGAGATTTCATACCTTTCTTTATAGAGTTTTTTGGTCCGTATGATGCCAAGGCCCAATTGCCCCTTATCTGGTTTCAGGTAAACAACGGGAAATTCACTGAGCATTATCCGGAGGTTCTCGGCATTGAATTCCATCGTTTCCGGGATATGCGGAGCGATAATAGGATCAACCAAAGACCGAGAGCTCCGCCGGCAGCCGGATCTCGTCGAAGCAATATCCGGTTATTCAGGGCCTCCCGGACGTAATTCGGGAAAGAGTGATATGGGTCATCCATGTTGATTTGGCGGACTTTCTCGCTTTCTTTGAACATGCTATATCCCTCCAGTATTGACATTAATTAGAAGTTGGCCAAAGTTAATTATACCAGAGAGAAGCAAACAAATTTACTATATAACCTTTTGGGGGTCAATCATTATTTAAATGCTGTAACTGCCATACAATTTAAAAGCATTTATTTAGAATTTAGTATTCAGTGAGTATAGACTAACTTGGTTTTATACTAATTTTTATAGGCTATTCGCAGTTATGATAATGTGTGTTATAATAACATAAAGTGGGGATGGCTAGAATTCCAGAATTCCATATGATTGGAGGGAACAAATGAAAAAATACTATGGAACTATACTTTGGATGCTAGTTATAACATTGTTAGTCATTTCAACCGCAAGTGCGCTAAAATACTATACCAGCACCACTTATGTAGAACACATAACAAAGCTATTCTATTATGTAGGTAATGTTTCCGTTAGAGGGTTAGACTTAATAAAAGAAGACGGTTATTGGCATTGGCCACAAAGCAGTGAGATTACTTATAAGATTCCCAACCACCCAGACATTTTTGCACAAGTAGTTGCAGGCGGTCCGGGTGATAATGTAGTCAGACGGGATTCTATTAGCGTTCCTAGAAGGGATAATACTAGAGTGTATTGGAACATCAATCTCATAAGAATATATACCAAGCCGGGAGATGAACCATGGGGAGAAAAGCCAGGTCTTGAATAAAGCATAAGAGATATTGGAACGCCATTCCCACACTTCCTTAGTGCTGAGGTGAGAGCATGAAATTGAAAAAAAAGTTGTTAATAAGTATTATCAGCGTGTTTGTTGCGGTAAGCGCCATAATGATGTTGAGCTATGTTCAGGCTCAGGCTATTTATCAAGAAGCCTATCCCTTTGGCATGGGTCAGAATCATATAGTTATGAAAAGTGATTCGAAAAAGCAGGTTTGTTTCTCTGATGTCATTAATATTGATGAAGATATTGATGTCTTAATAATTAGCAGGGATGATGAAAACAGTGAAACCATAGGTGTCTATGACCCAAGCATGGTTATGGCTTTTTGGAACACTGCGTCCGGATTAGGGATAACACGTTACTTTTCCTATGATGACTATATCAATAAGACAAAATCAGGAATATTGATTACTGATAATTCTACTGTTGATAAGATAGCCTACATAAGTGAAAATATCGATGACCTTATGTATTGTGTGGATACCCAAAGTAGTTTCAATTATTACGGAGACACAAAAGAAGTCGTCAATCTGGCTTCACTAAGTACCTTAGGCAATAATATTTATCTGGACTATGGTAATGAAAAGGTAGCAAATAACATTGTAAAGAGATTGACGAACTTAGGATACCGAAAACTTTCTCTGGAATACGTTGGCCTTTTGGAGTCAATATTTAGCTTCAACCATGACATCTACGAAGCTATAATGATTGCTGGTCTTGTGATTTATTTATTATTCGGTGTTGTTGCTTTCTGGCACCTCTATAATAACCGCAAGGAAATTAGGATTCATCTCCTTCATGGTGGAACTCTGAAAAGCTTAGCAATAAATTTATGGCAATTTGTCATTTTGAATCTGATTGGTATGATTCCAGTCACGATATTCAGTCTTTTTCAACGGAAAATGGGAAACATGTTCACATCAAATGTCTCATTAATGATGTTCCTTGGCGTTCATGTTTTGATAACTTCCATATTGTACATGTTAGCATTCAGCCTAGTCTATGTTATGAGTCAGAAGCGAGATGATATCTATGTACGCTAATCTAAAGCTTGGATTCCGAGATATATGGAAACACAAATTCTCTTTTTTAGCTTGCATTGCCTTTCTTTTGATATTCAATATGATAGTAATAATGTCCACGATGACAATTTACATTGACCAAATATCTAAAAGTTTGATAGAGTCAAAGCAGGTTGAAACCTTCGACCTAATATACACCCAATATGAAGACTTCTCATATAAAAGAGAAGATATTTTAAACCTTGCACGCATAAATTCACAGGATGCCTTTACATACTGGTTTTCCAGTTCACTGTCTAATTATTACGCACGCCCTATCTATTTAATTTTCGGGGATGGTTCGCTTATACATCCTGGGATAATAAATCAGGAGGAAATTGCAGTTTATGCATTTGACACAAGTAATATCAGTCATATTGACATATTGGATGTTAATTATTCAATTCAGCAAATCCCTTACTCTGAAAGAGTACTTTATGATTGGACCGATGACTTTCAAAATAGCAATAACATCTTTGTAGTTTATCAGGGAAATGCAATGATCGAAACAATAGACAATATGGCTGAACGCAATCCCGATATCTTTTATTATCTGGTTGGTTCAACATGGATCCGGGCCGATGACGGCGATCGTATAGATGAATACAAGGATTATGTGATGAAACAAGTGGATGGC
>DNNJ01000365.1:3101-3628 GCA_003487955.1 Clostridiales bacterium
ATGAAACAAGTGGATGGCTTATCACTAAGGGGAGATTTTTATAGGGTGGAAACATTCGAGCCGGATAGATTTTTAACTTCATACCTTTTGCCACTTGTTGTTTTCCTGGCGTTGACAGGAGTCCTATCATTTTTGCTAATATTTCAAGGCATGCTGCAAGGAATGAAACGGGACCTGACAATTCATATTCAAAGTGGCGCCAAGTTCAGGGACGTTTTACTACGGTTTTATGTATTTTTCGGTTCTATAATTGTCTTATCTTTTGTGCTTCTATATTGTCTCGGATTCATTGCGTTTTTTACAAAACCGGGAGTCTACACCTCTTACTGCATAATTGCAATAAGTATTTCGGTGTATATAGCGAGAGCATTAAAAAGAACAAATCTCTTTGATAATCTGAGAGGAGATATATTATGAAACTCGTAGTAAAAAACCTCAATAGAATCTATGAGAAAGACGGCTATAAGACACATGCTTTAACGAATGTAAGCATTAATATTCAAGATGGCGATCAAGTAATGATAACC
>DNNJ01000365.1:3852-4227 GCA_003487955.1 Clostridiales bacterium
AATGATAACCGGGGAATCGGGTTCCGGAAAATCTACCCTGTTAAACATTATTGGTCTATTAGACCGTGGATATGAAGGAGAATATTTAATCGCAGGTAGAAATGCCAAGGATTATTCACATAAAGAACAGGCACGAATGAGAAACAATATGTTCGGTTATATATTTCAGGAATATGCTTTGCTTGAATCCGAGACCGTTTTTGACAATGTGAAAGTTCCGCTACTTTATTCTAATGTGGAAAAACAGAAGTATCGGGAACATATTGTCGAGTCCCTTACCCAGGTAGGTTTGGATAACCTCATGGGTAAAAAAGTTAAATATTTATCCGGAGGGGAGAGGCAACGTGTGGCGATTGCCCGGGCACTTGTCAATAA
>DNNJ01000365.1:4406-4747 GCA_003487955.1 Clostridiales bacterium
ATTGCCCGGGCACTTGTCAATAAGCCGAGAGTAATTTTGGCGGATGAGCCCACTGGGTCACTAGATCGCAAAAATCGTGAATTAGTCTTAGATATTATATACAGCTACCTTGACAACACAAAGATGCTGATTTTTGTAACTCATGATTTGGAGAATAATCGGAAAGGAACACAAAGGTTATTCCAAATAAATCGAGGACAATTAGAAGAAATGTAAAGAACGCCGTCAAGGCGTTTTTTCATTGATTGGAGTGGGGAAGTGATATAGCATTACAGGCGATATCTTGGGAATGGCAGGCTGTGCAGGTTTTTCTCTTCCCACGAAAAGTAGGCCACCCAACT
>DNNJ01000365.1:4965-5542 GCA_003487955.1 Clostridiales bacterium
TCCATAATACCTCTCTGAAAGGTGGCAGCCTAAACCAGAAAGGGAGGAGTGAACCCTTCCTTTTTTGATGATGCGGGCATCCTCCAAGAGTTTGAGTCCTTTATTCCACAGCTGCCGACAGGGTATCTGCATTGCAAACTGGTGCATGCCCGTTACCTGGAGGCGGTGGACCGAGAGGATGAGGCCGCTGCCTTACTGGAATCCTGTCTGGCTGCCTATCCTGAGGATCTCCAATCCCTAAATGAGGTTGCCCTGCACTATGAGATTCACAACCATCTACATAAGGCCGAGAAAAAATGGGCCCTTTCCCTGAAATATGATATGACGGATAAGGCCCTGGTCGGCCTGCTGCGAACCTTATATAATCAGGACATGGTATTTCTCCTGTCATTACTGACCCTGCCAGCGTTGCAGGACTTAATTAAAGCCAAGGCCTATGTTGAGGCCAGTGTATTTGCTTTACAGAAATTTTGTTGGCAATTGCCTCATTCACTTTGATAACCCTCGCTTCGAAGACTAGGAACTTTAAATACCTGAACCACCTATACTAGAAGTCTGGCCCCTTCACCAGGTCACT
>DNNJ01000365.1:5871-5994 GCA_003487955.1 Clostridiales bacterium
CATATCCAGGCCGATAATCTTCAGGGGAAAGGCGGACCCTAATACGCTGGCAATTTGTGGGCAAGATCTACCAGCTCCCGTAAAGTTACCAACGGATTTTGCCGCTGATCGTATTTCTGCAGT
>DNNJ01000402.1:0-3370 GCA_003487955.1 Clostridiales bacterium
TGGAAAGTAACCTCTGCAGCGGAAGTCCTGAGTCTGCCCAAATACTCCATCGGGAGATTCTTGTACGATTCAAAAGTATATCTTGAAATTCCAAACTTGTTTGCATGGACAATCATAATTATAACACTAAGTTTTATGTTTGAAGCCCTGCTTAAAATTATTTTCAAATATGGAGATAAATATGATTAAATTGATTGATGTTTCAAAAAAATTTGATGATCTCACATTATTGAAGGATTTTAACATAAGTTTTGAAAAAAATAAAATTACATGTTTGTTTGGTCCTTCAGGCGTTGGAAAAACAACAATCGCAAATATTGTGGCAGGAATCATACCTGTTGACAAGGGTCGTGTGGAGGGTATTGACAATTCATTGTTTTCTTATGTTTTTCAGGAACCGCGTCTTCTTAAATGGTACAATGTGTATGAAAATATTGATTTTGTATTAAAGGATGTTTATAAACCTGACAAAAGGGTAGAAATTATAAACAATTATTTGAAAATGGTTGAATTAAGCGAATATAAAAATTATAAAATAGATGCTTTAAGCGGCGGTATGGCACAAAGGGTATCTTTGGCAAGAGCTTTTGCCTATCCTTCTCACATACTTATAATGGATGAACCGTTTAAAGGTTTGGATAATAAATTAAAAAACGAAATGAGCTCTTTATTTTTAAAAATGTGGAGTCTCAGTCAAAGAACAGTGCTCTTTATAACCCATGATGTTGAAGAAGCCATTGATTTATCTCATATTATTTATACTTTAAAAAACAGACCTGTTAATATTGTTGATAGATTAATTTTAAATAATAATGTAAATAATAAAGAAGAAATAAAAAAATTACTGCTAAGTCTTTAGAGGATTAGATGTATAGGGACACACATTAAAGCGTAGAAAGAATTCTTTTATGAATATAGGAGGTTTTATGAATTTTGAAATAACTGACAGAGCAAAAGAGAAGCTGTTGCTGATGAAGGAACAGAATTTACCCATAACTATAATGAGGTATCCGGCAGGATTATTAGGTATTAAGTATATAATTGTTCCGGCGAAACAAACTGAAAATGATAAGTTATATAATGTTGACGGGTTTGATATAATAGTTAACAAAGACTGCGAATTCGAAAATAAAACTGTGAAAATTGATTACGGCGGACTGGTTTTAAAGGATTTTATAGTAACTCCAAAAGTCTCATAAAGGACATCTCTTGCGACGGTTACCCCTTGCGAGTCATACTATCAAATTGTGTGTGACTAAATCACTGATTATATTTTTTAATTATATAAAGTTAAATAAAAACGGAGGTATTATGGAATTTACATTAACTGAAAAAGCAAAAATGAAACTAAACGAAATGAAAAATGACAATAAGCCTATTAAATTAAAAATAACCGGTTATTCCTGATGTGGTGCCACATTTGGCATTGTTTCGGAGAAACAAAAAGAAATTGAAAAAGTGTATAATGTAGAAGGTATTGATATAATTGTTTCAGATGATTTGGATGGAATTTTAAAGGGTGCCGAAATTGATTATTCAACTTCCTTTTTTATGAAAGGATTTGACGTTACTCCAATTATTTCAAGAATATAGGAGGGTTTAAAAATAATCCTGCCTGATTAATCAGGCAGGATTTTTTTGGTGAACAGAGACTGCGATGAGTCTGTGTTTTGACTAATCACGAAAGTTAAATAATGCCACCAATAAAAGGAAGAACCACAGCAAAGTATCAAATTCGATATCACAATCGCTTTGACTTACTATAATAATTAATATCAAAAAGAAAAACAACAATGAAGAATCAACCCCGCCTGTTCCTAATACGCGGTCCCTGTCTCTTCTTATGCAGCCTCTATCTCTTCTTCCTCTGTCACCGCGTACACTGTCGCATTGAGTGTTTACATCAGCTTTAACTTCTACAATATCTGCAGGTTTATTACACTCCATATTTACCTCCTAATTACAAATATAACGATTTTATTTATTATATTCATTTGAAATATTTATGTTAATGATTATGTTTTTTTTGAAATTATGCATAATATAGAAAAAATTTGAAATAATAATTCTAAGATTTTATTCATAATATGAGGAGGATAATAATCATTGGATAAATTTGCATTGTTATTAGTAATTATTGGAGCCATAAATTGGGGGCTGATTGCATTATTTCAGTTTGACCTGGTAGCTGCTATTTTTGGCGGCCAGACAGCATTATTCAGCCGATTGGTATACGGGCTGGTAGGGTTGGCAGGTTTGTACTGTATTACATTATTATTTAATGAACGCGAAAGAGTCGACTAAGATACCCTAACCCAATTTCTTCGACCGATAGGGAGAAAGAAATTGATGGTAGGTCATTCGCACAGAATGCCAAATTTATGCGACGTAAGGAGCAAATAAATTTGATGCATTCCCCTGCGAACCCGTGCATGCGAAACACGTAACTGAAAAGACAATCCAAACGGATTGTCTTTTTTACTTCATCATTTTATTACTCCCCTGCAATTGAAAGCTTTTTGATTTTTAACGACGGCGAGCCTATGCAGGAGCCTCCCGGCAGACCAAATTTTAAATCCGAGCCTGTTTCTTCAATACTTTTAAGCATTTCAAAATAATTACCGGCAACTGTAATTTGTTCAACAGGTCTTGAAATCTTCCCGTCTTCTATTAAAAAGCCCAACGCTGCCAAAGAAAAATCTCCCGATACGGAATTCAAGCCTGAATGCAGTCCTTGAAGTTCAGTTATGAGTATTCCATTATTTAAGTCTGCAATCATTTCATTTAATTCCCTTTCTCCCTTTTCCACATAGAAATTGGAAGGGGCAATGCCTATTGATGATTTGTAGGAGCCCTTGCTGGCATTTCCTGTTGTTTCAACGCCATCCTTTTTGGCAGTTTTTAAATTATGAAAATAAGTTTTTAAAACTCCTTTATCAACAATCCTCTTATATTTGCATGCAACTCCTTCGCCGTCAAAGGATTTGGATGCAAGACCATCTTCCATATAAGGGTCGTCTATTAAAGTGAATTTATCGCTTGCTATTTTTTCATTTAATTTTCCTTTTAATAAAGAAAGATTCTTTTGCACCGCCTCAGCTGAGAATATTCCCGTAAATGCTTCCAATAGCTCCGCTGCAGCAGAATTTCTTATAATAACATTGTAGTCCCCTGATTTTACGGAGCTTGCTCCAAGAAGAGCTAATGCTTCATCTACAGCTTCCTTAGCAATAACGTGTGCATTGAATTTATTAAAATCATTTCCTGTACGGTATGCCATACCTGTCTTTATGTCTTCACCTTCTTTTGCAACCACTACTATGTAGGTGTATGCAATGTTGCTTTTTTCCTGAAGGAAAAGACCCTTGGT
>DNNJ01000402.1:3705-3926 GCA_003487955.1 Clostridiales bacterium
ACAAATTCAATTTTCTTTTCTTCACTTACATTTGACAAGGTTGGATTGAAGGAATCTACTTTTTTATACTCCTTCGAGCCTTCAAATATAAATTCTTCATCTTCTGAATCTATTATGACGGCATTCTCCAAAACATCTCTAACCAACTGATCTATTGATGTTTCATCTACCTTTTCAGAATATGAATATCCCATCTTACCGTTGTAAACTCCTCTTAAGGA
>DNNJ01000109.1 GCA_003487955.1 Clostridiales bacterium
TCAACTTCTTTTCAATAACTTTGATGGGCAATAACGGCAAATAAAACACTAAGATGTTATCAGCTATTCTATGACAACATAAACTTTAATTGAAATACGATGATTATCCTTGTTGACTACGATAATATTGAATACAACATCCTACGACTTGGTATATCTTATGTTGTAAATAGAATTGTCTCAAAAATTGACCCTTCAGAAGTTGATAGCAACCGACGTATTACCATACGATTATATGGTGGTTGGTATGAACAAAATAGATTTACACAGAAAGCACAAAACTTAAGTGCAGATGTTGCAGCAAATTACCCTAATACTGCTCTCCTATCAGACAACTCAACAAGTGTTATCGTAAACTGCGAAATGGCATATAGCATACTAGCTGACCCAACAAATCATTTATTTAGCACTTTCAGACCAAGAGGAATTCCCTCGGGATTAAATGCTAAACATCCAGCAAGTTGTGGATGTACAACACCTAATTGTCCTATAGTTGCGATACACAATTTTATCAGAAACAATAGTTGCCCATTGTGTAACACAATTAGACCCGAAGATATTTTTTATAGAGGAGAACAGAAACTTGTTGACACAATGTTAACCTCAGATTTAATTTTCTCTTCAAATCAGTCAGTAAATCTTGGAGTTGTTTCATCTGATGATGACTTTTGGCCTGGAATTAAAACTACATTAGCAAACGGTAAGACGGTTATTCAACTTCATACCCGAACCAGAAACACACCAAGTGCATATACAAAAACTACTTCAAGTAATTATATTCAAAAGCTACTCTAAATCAAAAATTATGAATATCACCGACTTTAAAAGAATAATTACATCGTTTGCTGATAGACCCACAGACCTAGAGTTTGATAAAGGATTGCTATTAACTGAAATTCGTGGTGAACTTATTCAGGCTAAAATTATTAGCAAAGAGGGCGTTCTGTTTGTACAAGAAAATAACATTGAAGACAGTGCCTCAAATTGGATAAAAAACAGAATTGCCTGTTTACCACAATTAGCTGATAGAATTATTGATTACATCCCATGTGATATTTCGTTTGTAGATCCTTGTGGTAGATTACTTGATGAATTAGAGTATGATCCCGAAGAAAACGAACAAAATATATCAAATGCAACTGATAAACTAAGTGAAATTTTAAGTCGAAAGATTCCAGGAACATCAAGTATTGTTTATTTGACCTCTGATGCAGGAGAAGGTAAAACAACAGTTATTAATCAATTAGCAAACCAACAAGCAAAAAGATTTAAGCAAAAGAAATCCGATTGGTTGCTTATCCCAATTCCATTAGGTGGAAGGCCTTTTTTAAGATTTGACGACATTGTAATTGCATCAATAGTAAATAATCTTCGTTTTAGATATTTATATTATGATGCATTTATAGAACTTGTTCGCTTGGGGTTTATAGTTCCTGCATTCGATGGGTTTGAAGAGATGTTCATGCAAAGCTCTACTGGAGAAGCACTAACAGCAACAGGAGGTCTTATAAATAAATTAAATTCTTCTGGTTCAATTCTGATTGCAGCACGAAAAGCATATTTTGAGTATAAAAGTTTTAATTCTCAAGCTAAACTCCTTGATACAATAAATAGTTCAGTTTCATTCGCAAGACTAGCGATTAATAGGTGGAACAAAGAACAATTTATTGAATATATAGAGAAGAAAGGAGTTAAGAACTCAGAAGCTATATACAATTTAGTGAGTGAAAAACTACAAGACCCAAATCACCCAATTTTAACTCGCCCTGTTCTGATAAAGCAATTAGTAGATGTATTCATGAACGTTGGTGACGTTCGCGAATTATTATTAAAATTCGAATCTGTAAACAATTACTTTCCTGCATTTGTAAATGCAATAATAGAAAGAGAAGCAAATCAAAAATGGATTGATGCATCAGGTGAAATTTTCAAGCCTATTTTATCAGTAGAACAACATTATGAATTACTATCATTACTTGCTGAAGAAATGTGGGTCAATAGTTCTGACAGTTTGAGAGATTCTGTGCTTGATATAATTTCAGAAATGTATTCAGAACAAAAAGGTTTTGACATTCAAACAAGTCGGCAAATAAAGGAACGAATTAAGCAACATGCTCTAATTGTACAAACAAGCCCAAACGAACCAAATTATCGATTTGATCATGAAGAATTTTTTGAATTCTTTTTAGGAATTTCTATAGCAAATAATATTTTAATTAATAAAATCCAAAACGCAAAAGCACTATTAAAGAAAGCACCACTTCCATTTCAAACGACTGATTCAATTGTAAATAAAATTAAATCTTCAACAAATAATTACCTTGAAATAATTTCAATTTTTGATTCGATAATCAAGGGAGAAAATCAATTTTCCTATGTTAAAGAAAATGCAGGTAATATTGTAATAAGAATTTTGAGCAATGAGAAAATGCCTAATGTTCATATAAAGAATTACGAACTTCCAAATAATTCATTACTTACCATTGCTCTTGAAGGAATCATCTTTGAAGAATGTCATTTTCAAAATACTTCTCTTGCTTCTTCAAAAATATCAAACTGCAGTTTCAACAAGTGCCTGTTTGACCGTTTAGAAATAAACCATTCGGCAACTTTCAATTCAGTTAAGCTAATTGATTGTGAAATTTCCACTGCATTCGATATTTCAAAAGACAAAGGTTTTTATGAAAAGCACTCTATTGAACTTTTCTTAAAAAATAAAGGTCTTAGTATTGAGAATACACAAAATGAGCCTGTTGCTAAGCCTGTCGCAGTTATTGATGATGAAGATCTTGAACTGACAGAAAAAGCCCTAAGGAAATTTATACGATCTAATATTCCAATTAATGACAATATCTTCAAGTTACGACTTGGCAACAAATCAGATTATTTTTTCAAAGAAATATTACCAGACTTAATTAAACACAATATTTTGATCGAGTTAGACTATATTGGTAGCGGTCAAAAAAGGAGATTTAAATTAGGTGTGACATTTGGACAAATTGAGTCTGCACTAATTAATAGTTTAGGTAGCTATGAGAATTTTATTAAACAATTCTAATACATATTTAAATCTACAAGGTTTTGAAAAGGAAGAAGAACAGCCGATAACACGCAATATAGCCAATGGCGGGTGCAGTGGTAGCTTGAAAGGATTTGCCCCGCATCAAGTTGTCTAACGTTGGACAATGACGAAACCCGCAAACCGCCACTGGCCATATTGCCAAACGTTAGCGGTCATTGTAAAACAAAAAACGGCAATTATGAAAAGAATAAGTTTAATACTAGGAGTCATTTTCTTATTGACATTTAATGTAAATGCTACTACTTGGTTTCCAGCAGAACATACTTGTCCTATTTGTAAACATAAACACGAATACAAGGAAATTGAGAGTTATGGTGGATATATTTATAATTGGCCTTCCAAGTATCAATATGTGTATTGGCCATTGACCGATCTTCCATCAGTGTATTGTTGCCCAAAATGTCATTTTACTACTTATATGTGGGACTTTGATAGTGTCCCAGAAAATAGAGTGGATACCTTAACAAAGTTTTTATCCACAGTTAAACTTGAAAAAAAGTATAAAGACTATATTGACATTCCAATGACAACTCGACTTGAAATTGCAGAAAATGTCTATAAAATACTTGGACGAGACAATGAATTTTGGTGTAAATTCTATCGTGTACAGGGATATC
>DNNJ01000272.1:0-722 GCA_003487955.1 Clostridiales bacterium
TTATCCCGAACTCACGTTATTAGGTTGCAATAACATACTTGATTATTTATAGTTTATTTTTATATTTGAATTATTGCATAATAATACTCTTCATAGGATTAAAAACATTAAACCAGTAAAATAGTTATTAATGAAAAGAAGTCAAATAAATCAATTGATTAAGGAGTCTATAGGATTCTTCAACGAAATGAATTTTCAACTCCCGCCATGGGGTTATTGGTCACCAAAAGATTGGAAAGGAAAATATGATAGTTGTTCAGAAATAATTGATAATATGTTGGGATGGGATTTGACAGACTTTGGGAGTGGAGAATTCCATCGTAGAGGTCTTATTCTGTTCACACTGCGTAACGGAAATTTAGAAAAAGACCAAAAACCATATGCTGAAAAAGCCATGATAGTTGCAGAGAATCAAGAAACGCCTATGCACTTTCATTGGAATAAAATGGAGGACATTATAAACAGAGGTGGTGGTAACTTAGTATTGGAATTGTATAAATCCGATAAAAATGGATCACTTTCGTACGAAGAGTTTGATATTCAAATTGATGGTATAAAGCACCATCTTAATTCCAATTCAAAAGTTGTTTTAACACCGGGAGAAAGCATTAGTTTGAAGCAAGGCATTTATCATCGTTTTTATGGTGAACCTGGAAAAGGAAAGGTTTTTGTTGGGGAAGTGAGTGCAGTCAACGACGATACATCTGATAACCGCTTCCTTG
>DNNJ01000272.1:918-2190 GCA_003487955.1 Clostridiales bacterium
GTTCCCTGAAATTGAGGAGGATGAGGCACCCATTCATTTATTGGCTGCAGATTATATAAATTATATATAGAAAATTGCATTATGGCAAAAGCTATTAAAGTATCGGGAGTTGGAAGTTGTTTGGTTGACTACTTGTTCAATAATATAGCATTCATCACTGAAACTTTTTCGAAATATCTCTCGAAAGAAAGTGGCGATGGTGGGCTAATACCGGGACAGCTAGTTTTTGCAGAAGAATTCTCACAATTTACGGGTCAGGATTTCAAATCAGTAATAAAGGAAATCACCAAAGATAAACCGTCCGATAAGGTTAATATTGGTGGTCCTGGAATTGTGGCACTTATTCATGCAGCTCAAATGCTAGAAAACACTAATTGCCAAGTAAATTTTTACGGTGGTTATGGTGAGGATAAAGCAGGCGAATACCTTCACTCTTCGCTACTGAAGACACCCGTAAATATTGATAACTACAAGTTATTAGAAGGTGCAACTCCTTCTACTGTAGTTTTGTCTGATCCTGATTTTCATGAAGGGAGTGGAGAACGGACTTTCATTAACACCATAGGTTCAGCAGAAAATTATATACCTGCTTTTTTAGATGATCATTTCTTCACCTCAGATGTAGTAGTTTTTGGAGGAACAGCACTCGTTCCACCTGTTCATGATCATCTTGCTGATTTGCTTGTTAAATCAAAAAGAAGAGGATGTATTACTGTTGTTAATACCGTTTTTGATTTTAGGAACGAAAAAGCGAATCCTGATAAAAAATGGCCTATGGGAAGTAGCGATGAAAGCTACCGAAATATTGATCTTTTGATAACCAATCAAGAAGAAGCTTTAAGGTTGAGTGGGAAAAAGGTATTGAAAGAAGCGATGCATTTCTTTCGAGATAACGGAACGGGAGCAGTTATTGTAACAAACGGAGTTAATAATGTAAGTTTGTTTTCGAATCAAAAGAGTCTGTTTAAAGAGATACATCTTACTGAAATGCCGGTTTCAGATCTAGTTACTAGACAATTGATAGAAAAAAAGAGTGGTGATACTACCGGATGTGGTGATAATTTTGCCGGAGGAGTGATTGCCAGTCTTGTTACTCAACTTCAGAATAATAAAGAAAAAATAGATTTGAAGGAGGCTTGTATTTGGGGAATTGTATCCGGTGGTTTTTCCTGCTTTTACATGGGGGGTACTTATCATCAAAAACACCCTGGTGAAAAACTAAAATTATTAATCCCATTTTATGAGGATTATTTAAAGCAAATTGATAATGAA
>DNNJ01000272.1:2390-4818 GCA_003487955.1 Clostridiales bacterium
AAATTGGGAGATCATTTATAGGGCAGTTATTTGGACAGTCGGATTATCATGTGGTTTTTATCGATGTTGATTTAGAGATAGTGAAAGAATTAAATCGAAGATGTAGTTATCCCGTTGTTATTAAGGGAGAGAAAGACGAGACTATTTTGATGGAAAACGTCAGAGCTGTTTCAGGTTTAGATCGTGAAGTTGTGAAAAGAGAAATTGCACAGACTGCTATAATGGCTGTTTGCGTTGGTAAAAACGCATTGGTAAAGATTATGCCGGTAATTGCAGAAGGATTAATGTTGAGGCAGGAGTTAACGCCTAATTGTCCTTTGGATATCATCATTGCCGAGAATATGCGATCGGCAAACAAGTTTATACATGAAAATTTGACCTCCTTACTTCCCGAAAATTATCCACTCGACAAAATAGTGGGATTAGTGGAAACTAGTATCGGGAAAATGGTGCCCATAATGACAGAAGATGACCTAAAAGATGATCCGCTAATGATATTTGCCGAGTCTTACAACACTTTAATAGTTGATAAACGGGGTTTTAAAAGAGCTATTCCTGAAGTTAAAGGTCTTAGTGCTAAGGAAAATATACAAGCCTGGGTGGACAGAAAAGCATTTATTCACAATTTGGGGCATGCAGCAACAGCCTATATTGGTAGTTATCATCATCCAAAGACTACTTTTATTTACGAGGTGTTGAACGATAAAAATGTACTAAATGCTGTTTATAGTGTAATGCTTCAATCAGCCGAAATTTTAACGGCATTTTATCCCAATGATTTTACTCTTAACGATATTGAAAGACATATTGATGATTTACTTGTTAGATTTCGCAATACTGCACTAAAAGATACTATTTTTAGAGTGGGTCAGGACTTGCCTAGAAAACTTGGTATTGATGATCGATTTATGGGGATTATTTTGATGGCTAAAGAAATGGGACTTAGATACAATAACATTTTAGATGCCATGTCATACGGATTCTTTTTTAACAAAGAAGATGAGTATGGAGAGAAAAACCTTCAAGATAAGCTGTTTTTACAATGTTTAAAAGAAAAAGGAATTGGGATAACTCTTACAAAATTTTGTGGTTTTGATGCAGAAAGGAATAGCAACATAATCAATGAAATAGAATATTATTACCTAAAATTAAAAAAAAAGATGAATGAGTAGAACATAATATTTATTTTAAATATTATGCTTAAATAGTTCATTATCTCATTTAGATAGTTTTTTGATGGAGTCTCTGAGAATTAACTCTGGTTCAATAAGAGTTTGATTAACAGTACCAGCATTATGACCTTCATTGATATGTTCAAAAAGGTATTTAACAGCTAATTTACATATTTCCTCCACAGATTGTGATACACAAGATAAAGGTGTTGCTAAATATTCAAGATATGGGTGGTTATCAAAAGCAATAAGCGAAATATCCTCTGGTATATGTATATCTTCTTCTTTCAAAGCTTTTATGCAACCTAACGCTATAGTATTACTAAGAGCAAAAATAGCTGATGGCAATTTTTTATTATTAATTAATTTTTTTGTTTCAAAATACCCATTCTCTACGTTAAAATCACTCCCTACTATTTTATAGTTTTTAATACCAGATTCTTTTAAAGCGTTAGTAAACCCATCAACTCGAAGTTTATTAGGAGTAGATTTTCTAACACCTTGTATGCAGACTATAGATGTGTGACCATAATCAATAAGTTTTTTGGTAGCATTATATGCTCCTTTATAATTATCAGTTGATACAAAAGGAATATTTAGATTCTCAAAATATCGGTCAATAGAAACAATTGGATATCCCTTATCATGCAGGCTCTTTAAATGACTCCATTCATCTCCACATGGAGCTATTATTAATCCCTCAATATTTCTAGAAATTAGTAATTTAACCTCCTTTTTTTCCACTTCAATGTCTTCGTTCGTGTCACTAATAATAGTCAAATAACCAAAGTTTTTAATCTCTGCATTTACTTCACTAGCTATACTAGCAAAAAAAGGATTGTCAAGAGATGGTATCAGAAGAGAGATGGTGTTGCTTTTGCCAGTTCTCAGATTGGCTGCAAAATGATTTGGGATATATTTTAATTTATCAGCTGCTTTATTTACTTTTATTTGAGTCTTTTTACTAATGCGATATTGATCTCCTTTGTTATTTAGAACTCTGGAGACAGTAGTTATTGATACTCCTGCCTTTTGGGCTATCTCTTTAATCCCTATTTTTTCTCTCATTCAAATATTATTTTATTTACAAACACAAATTTTTTTTTTCATACAAAAAAACATTTTTAAACTTTTCCAACAAGTGTATAAAGCACTATCTTGATGTTTATTTCACCCCAAAAGTATACCAGTATTTCAATCCAAAAGTATACCATTTTAATTTAATCTCCAAGTCCGTTTCCCTGTTGGGGGCGGTA
>DNNJ01000219.1:0-3892 GCA_003487955.1 Clostridiales bacterium
CCAAATCCTTCTCCTGCTATTTCTCTGACAATACTGTTTATATTGTCATAATACATCTTATCATTTATTCTAATCGGTATCAGGTTTCTTTTTATTCCTTTTATAGCAGTATAGCTGTCAATTTTATATTCATTGTTGTCTAAATAATAAAACTCCCTAATACTATCATCTTTATAAATATTTAGAGGAATACTAATTTCCAATGTTTGAGGTTCAACAGATAAAATCATATCATAATTTATCTTGTGAATAATAAAATCCTTAACTATATCTGTTATAACATTTAATTTACATTGAAGTGAATTCCTCTTGATTAAAATATCCGCATTATTAATTGTAATAATAAGATTTTTTAAATATATAACATCATCATACAAATTAAAAATATTGTTCATTATAAATGGTAAATTATAAACATCTTCATAATTATGCTGCAGTATTAAACATGAGAATTCCTTTCGGGGCTCTAATTTGTATGCTTCATACAATGTGAGCACGTCTTTGCCTCCAAGGGTGTCATTTCTTTTGATGCAGAAATATTCCTCCACGGTTTTTAGTTTCAAGTCAATAGTATTAATTTTATATCTAAATTTTTGCATATAAATATATAAATCAATCTTAATGAATGAATCAAAATTAAGAACTATATTGCATTGTTCCGCTTTTTCTTCTAAGAAAGGAATATCAAAGCTGTTGCCGTTGTAGGTTACGATATATTTTTTGAACTTTATTAATTCCTTTAAATGTTTAAGGGCATCCTGCTGATCTACTTTATATTGACAAAATATTTGATATATTTTATATTTATCATCTTCATACAACAATAGTGTTATCGAAATAATATCTGAATATATTTTCGATAAGCCTGTAGTTTCAATATCTATAAATAATGCTTCCTTATAAATTTCATTTAAGTAATGGTTGTCCGTTATATCATTTACTTCATACTCATTAATAAACATAGCTTCTCCTGAATAATTACTTTAAGTTTCCATCAATATTTGGTAAAATGTTAAGGGGTGGCTCATGTATATAATAATTTCTATATTTGCAGTATATGCATTTGGTATTATTTCTTATGAGTTAAATTTGTTCATATATTATTTTACAGCTGTTTTTGCTGTGCTGATTTACAATTCAATAATAAATAAAAAATTTGTATACAATGCTGTAATTATCGCATTTGTGATTTTATCCTGCCTTAACTGTAATTATAATTCAAGTTCGGTTCTTTCTCAATACATAAATGATAATATTGTAATTGAAGCAAAGGTAAAAAATATAAGGAAATCCGGCAGCATAAGTTACAATGCATCAGTTATCAGTGTAAACAACGCTCCTCTTTTCAATGAAGAAAATATAATTCTCTATACGGGCCAATATGAAAATTTTCAGGAAAACAGTATAATTAAAGTAAGAGGCAATGTTGCAGACAATCAGCTGACTAAAAATAGAATGCTTTTTAATTATGAAAATTATCTAAGAAGCAAGAAGCTCAAGGCATCGGTATTTGCTGAATGCGATGCTGTTATTATCAAGAAAAATTATTCATTATTAAACAATATTTCAAGCAAATTCAGAAATTATACTGAAAAAACATTTTACAGTAATTTAAATATAAAGAATGCAGATATAATATTGTCAATAATTTTAGGTGATGTGAATTATTTGGAAGATGAGATTTATGATAATATAAAAGTGATGGGGCTTGCACATATTTTTGCAGTGTCAGGTACACATATCGTCCTTATGTATGTCTTTCTTATAAACGTATTTAAATTCTTTTTTAGCAGGAGAGTAAGCTGGATATTGTCCTGGTGCATTATATGGTTTTATGGGTTTTTAATCGGATTTCCCTTGTCAGTTATGAGAGCACTTGTTATGTTTACTCTTCTTTTCGGTTCTGAGGTTTTGTACAGAAAGTACAATTCACTGAATTCCATCGGTATTGCAGCACTTGTTTTGACTGTTTACAATCCTTTTTGGATTTTTGACGCTGGATTTCTGTTATCATTTTCAGCATCAATGAGTTTCATACTTTACAGCAATTATATAAAGACACGCTCCACTGTTTTTAAAACCGTATATATGTATTTATTTCTGCAAATATTTACTCTGCCCGTAATAATATATTATTTCAATTTTGTTCCTGTCATGGGTGTTGTTTATAATTTACTGCTTTTACCAATATTCACGGTTATTATGATTTACGGGTTTATTCTTTTGATATTAAACTCATTTTTTCATATTATTTTAATTGTGCCTTTTAAAATATTTGATTATATTTTATACAGCCTTCGATATATAATTGATATTTCTGATAAATTTGCTTATAACGGGTTGAGCTTTCCAACAATGTCTATATGCCATATTATGTTTTATTACATGGCTTTGTTTTTTATGATATACTTACATAACAATAAAACATGCAGGTGCAAAAAATACGGTATTGCTGCGATAATCAGCTTTTATTCAATTACCTACATTGCATTTCCAATTATGGATGACAGCTTTTATTTAAACATTGCAGATGTGGGGCAAGGATTATTTACCACAATCAAGTATAAAGGAGCAAATATTATTTACGACTGCGGCAGTAACTCAACCAAGCAAATGGGAGAGTATATTGCTGTTCCTTATTTGACGAAAAGTGGAATCACGGAAGTCGATGCAATTTTTATAAGCCATTGGGATGATGACCATTATTCGGGATTAAATGATGTATTAAGCAGCCATATAAAAGTAAATAATATATTTTCATCAAACAATAATGGAAACTTTTATGTAAAGGAATTATATGCGGGTTATCATATGAAGTATGATGATAATTTAAGTATGGAAATACTGTGGCCATATAAAGATCTAGTTTTGAACAATACAAACAATTCATCCTTGGTAATTTCATTGAAATATAAAAACAGAAATATTTTGATTCCCGGAGATATTGAGGAGGAGGCAGAATATGCCATATATAATAATTTAAATATTTATGACATAGTATTAATTCCCCATCACGGCAGCGATACATCTTCTACTGTGCAGTTTGTTGATGCCGTAAGACCAAAGCTCGCCGTTTTAAGCTATGGAAGAAACTTTTACGGCATTCCTCACCAAGAAGTTATTTCAAGGTACGAAAATGCAGGCAGCAAGATTTTCTCTACATTTGGGCAGGGAGAAATAAATATAGTTTTAAAAGATGATAATTTGTATTATAATACTTATATAAATGAAAGCTCGGATAATTATTATGAACTTTACTTAAATGGAATAATCTATAAGCTGAGCATATTTTGTTTTTTATTATTATGGATGTTGAAGGGTGATAGTTATGAGTTTTAATTTGATTAAAAATATGGCAGATAAAAATAAGTTACCAAATTGTTTGCTGTTTTACGGAAATGAAGAATATTTCATTGACTATTCTATAAAGTATATTAAATACAAATATATAGATAAAAGTTATGAATACATGAATTATGCCGAATTTGAAAAACCGGCAAGTTTAAAAGATTTTTTTGAGTTTGCAAACACATTTCCTTTTATGTCCGAGAAAAAACTATGTATATTAAAGGAGGCTGTTTTTTTTACATCAACAGGAAGCTTAGATAAAAAGGAAGAAGAAAAACTATTAAAACATATTGATGAAAATGAAACTTGCATAACAATTTTTGTAGTAAAAGACGGGAAACCGGATTCAAGAAAGAAAATTGTCAAGAAGCTTAAGTACAAGAAAGCAGTATTTGAATTTGACAGGCTTAATGAAGGTGAGCTTACAAAATATATCACAGATGAATTCAAGAAGAACAGCTTTAATATTTCAATGTCTGATGCCTATTATATGGCAAATAACACAGGTTATTTGGAATATGAAAGCACAGTAAGCCTGTATCAC
>DNNJ01000219.1:4190-4596 GCA_003487955.1 Clostridiales bacterium
CATATTCAGATTAGTTGACTGCATATGTGAAAACAATAAGAAAAGTGCATTTGAGATATTAGATGAGATGCTTTTAAACAATACTCCCGAACAATTTATAATTCATATGATTGCAAGGCAGTACAGAATGATTTATCAGTATGTAATTTTACAAAAAAAGGGGTACTCCTTCAATGAAATAATGAACAAAATGAAAATTAAGAATTTTGTAACTTCTAAGCTTGCCAAGCAATCTAAAACTCTTAACATGTCAACCATTGAATATTATATGAAGAGGTTTTTGGAAATTGACAGAAAAATAAAAACCGGAGAAATCGACAGCAGGGTAGGGCTTGAGTTGATAACAAACGGGGTTATAGGATAATTTACAGCATAAATTAAAAAGACCTGTCAGGTCTTTATAATT
>DNNJ01000219.1:4858-5427 GCA_003487955.1 Clostridiales bacterium
TTATGAATAGCATTCTTTGCAGCAGCCTGATATAATTTAGTTTCGCATATTTTTAAGTATTCTTTAGCTTTTTCGTAGTTGCCTTCACTTAATGCTGTTTCAAATTTCTTAATATATGTTTTAATTTCAGATTTTCTGCTCTTATTTGCTTCAGTTTTCTTATTTATAATTAAAATTCTCTTCTTTGCAGATTTAATATTTGCCAAAATATCCACCTCCTTATTGTCTAATCTTACCTTTTATAGCATTTCGCAGTCTCATTCACAATTGTATTAATTGACAGCAAATCAATTATACAGACTCTTTATGCAAAAATCAAGTAAAAGAATAAAAAATTCAAAAAAAACTAAGAATAACTTAAACACTTCGAATTATTCAGTATTTTATATTACAGGAGGAGCTATGTATAGAACAGATTTAGCGTATGAAGCAAATGAGTCCCTTGCCAAGAAGGTCATGGGTATAACTTTAAAAACTCATGATTACAGCCATGGGGAAGTTGTAGAACTTGAAATAACGGATAAAGAAGCAGAAAAAGCAGTAGGGAAGAAGATGGGCAAATATATTAC
>DNNJ01000219.1:5839-8871 GCA_003487955.1 Clostridiales bacterium
TTCAACGAAGTTTCAATATTGGAGCCGGGAGTATTAGGCACAACAGGAATTGAAACTATTGATACAATTGTTGGAGTTGTTGAAAAAATCAAACCTTCATTATTAATTATTATAGATGCTTTAGCTTCCCGTAAAATGAGAAGACTTTGCGCAGTTGTTCAAATAACTGATGCAGGTATAGAGCCGGGCTCAGGAATAGGAAATATGCAGGGCTCACTGAATAAAGAATCCGTAGGTATAAAAGTTATTGCATTAGGAATACCCACTGTGGTTGATACTGCCACTATTGTCAATGATACAATTGAAATGATGGAGGAAAAATTAAGCGACAAAACTGAAGATGTAGGGCAGATTATGGGTATTTTAAGCGATTTGGAGTATAATGAAAAGCATGCGTTCATAAAGGAAATCTTAAGCCCCATGTATGGGGAATCGATTGTAACACCAAGCTATGTGGATGAAATAATTGATTCTTTGTCAAGCTTATTGGCAGAATCCATAAACAGAGCAGTACATCCCGGATATGTAAATCCGTAATATAATTGTAAAAATTAACAGTGTTATTCAGGAAACAATACACATATACATTAATATATTACTTAATAGATATTTTATGGAGTAGTATATTACTTTGAGAAAATATGTGGAGTTGAGATCATGAAGAGACGAAGAAAAAACAAGGATGGAAGGTCGTTTTACATGGTGATGTCTATATTATGTTTGACAGCACTTTTTTTGGGATACAGTTTTGTATATAATTTATCTGAGGAGAGAAAGACAGGTAAAGAAGTTACGACAATTTTTATTAACTATAATACTAATAATAGTGAAAACAGCAATTTGAGTACATTTGATAAGGTTATGTCCTATTTCAACTTATTCCTTGAAAAGACTTTTAAAGAGAAAAAAGGTGATGATGTGGACATAATTGAAAACATTGATACACAATCTCATGAAAAAGATGTTATTAAAACAATAGCCAGCGAAGATGCAAAAAACGAGCTGGAAATTTTTAATGAAAGCCGGTATGAACCTGAAGCTGATAATGAAGTATATTTGACAAGTGACCGAAAAGAAAATTTTTTTAAAGTTATTTCAACAACATCAAGAAGCAGCGCTCCAAGAAGAAGATTATTCCTAAATGCTGCTTCTATTATTGACAGTTTGAATATTGTGTTGTTTCACACTCATGGAACTGAAGCATTTGAAGCTAGTTATGATACCAATTACCGTTCTTTAGATGAAAATTTAAATATTTTGGGAATAGGAACCAAGATTTCAGACAAATTGCTTAATAAAGGCATTAAGAATGCTCACCTAAAAGATTACAACGATTATCCCGATTACAACTCATCTTATGCAAATTCAAATTATGCAGTAAGACAGGTTTTGTCTGACAGCAAAAGAAATATACTAATCGATTTACATCGTGACGGCGCCGAAGAGAATTCCAATTATGAAGCAATTCTTTCGGAAGTAAAAACTACCGCGATAAACGGTAAAAATGCTGCAACCTGCACCTTGGTTGTGGGTAATAAAAATAAAAATGCTGCAAAGTTAAAAGAAAATGCAGGGAAACTATATGAAAAAGCATATGAAATGTATCCGGGACTTTTCAGGAAAATAATTATCAGGGAAGGTGCATATTTCAATCAGTATTTATCGGATTATTCATTCCTGATAGAGGTTGGATGCACATTAAATACATATGAAGAAATAGAATATACCGCTGAACTGTTAACTGAAGTACTATATGAGTATATTAATGAAATTGAATAATAATAATTTTACATTTACATAAACATTTGATATAATACCCTTAGTTTTAACTTAGGAGGGTATATTTTTTTGGACAGGAAAAAATACATTAGAAACTTTTCGATAATTGCTCATATAGATCATGGGAAATCGACATTGGCAGACAGATTAATAGAAAACACCGGGCTTCTTACCCCAAGGCAGATGCAGGAGCAGGTTCTGGACAATATGGACCTGGAAAGAGAAAGAGGAATTACAATTAAGCTTAAAACCATGAGTTTATTGTACAAAGCCCGGGACGGACATAATTACACTCTTAATTTAATTGATACTCCGGGACATGTGGATTTCAATTATGAGGTTTCAAGAAGCTTAGCTGCTTGTGAAGGAGCTGTTTTGGTTGTGGATGCCGCTCAGGGCATTGAGGCACAGACACTGGCAAATGTATATTTGGCATTGGACCAGGACCTTGAAATAGTTCCGGTTATAAATAAAATAGATTTGCCCGGTGCAAGACCTGATGAAATAAAACAGGAAATTGAAGATGTAATAGGTCTTGATTGTTCTGATGCACCGCTGATTTCAGCAAAGGACAATATAAATATCGATAAAGTTTTAGAAGCTATAGTAAAAAAGATACCGCCGCCGACAGGCGATGAAGATGCACCCTTAAAGGCTTTGGTATTTGATTCTTACTATGACAGCTACAGAGGTGTTGTGGCATATATAAGAATCAAAGAAGGTCAGGTTAAAAAGGGAGATAAAATAAAAATGATGTCAACAGGCAAAACCTTTGATGTCACAGAGACAGGTATAATTTCGCCTGCGCAGAAGCCTGTATCTTGTCTTTATTCAGGAGATGTGGGTTATTTGTGTGCAAGCATGAAGGAAGTAAAAAGCTGTCAGGTTGGAGATACAATAACAAACAGTGCAAATCCTGCAAAAGAGCCTCTGCCTGGATATAAAAAGGTTACGTCTATGGTTTTCTGCGGTATTTATCCGGCTGAGGGAGAGGAATACAACAGTGTGAGAGATGCACTTGAAAAACTTCAGGTCAATGATGCTTCCTTAACTTTTGAGCCTGAAACTTCAGTTGCTTTAGGATTCGGGTTTAGGTGCGGATTTTTGGGTCTTCTTCATATGGAAATAATTCAGGAAAGACTTGAGAGAGAGTTTGACTTAAATATTATCGCAACAACTCCAAGCGTAATATACAAAATATATAAAACAGACGGAGAAATGATAATTTTGCAAAATCCTACAAATATGCCTCC
>DNNJ01000221.1:0-1545 GCA_003487955.1 Clostridiales bacterium
TATAATTCTCTACTGTATGGTGATAATCTAAATGGTCAGGAGTAATATTGGTTAAAACACTGATATGGGGTTTGTATTTTATTGTTCCTGCCAACTGGAAACTGCTGACTTCAGCCACAAGAATATCTTCCTTCTTCGCATTTAAAGCATCGTAATATATACCAAAACCTATGTTTCCCGTCACCTTGTGCGGCTTCCCGCTTTCCCTTACCATTTCGCCAATGAGAGTTGTTGTGGTTGTTTTGCCGTTTGTACCCGAAATGGAAACTATTGATGCATTTGTTACCCTATAGGCTGCTTCTATGTCACTTATTACTTCGATGTTATTTTTAAGCAGTTTTTCAATTATGGGAACTTCATATTTAATACCGGGACTTTTAATGGCATAATCTAAGGCTTTGATATTTATTTTCTCAATTTCCTCATTCCCAAAAAAGTATTCCACTTCAATACCTTCTACTTCTTTTAATCTGTCTTTTAAATTTTCTTCGGATGATTCATCAAATGCATAAATTTTCGCACCTGTCCTGCTTAATCCTTTTATGCATGCAATGCCTGAAACACCTAATCCTACCACAAGTACATTCATATTTACCTTCCTTATTTAAGTCCATTATTATCTTATGTTATTTATATTGAATAAATTCCTATAAATGCTAATATCAAAGTTGCAATCCAAAACACCGCCACAACCTTTGTTTCTTTCCAGCCGCACATTTCAAAATGATGATGCAAAGGCGCCATTTTAAATATTCTTCTTTTTGTTCTCTTATAGTGAAAAACCTGAATAATAACTGAAATAGCTTCTGCTAAATATATACCGCCTATTATGGGTATGAATAAAACTGTGCCGGATAACACAGCGACCGAAGCAACAATACCGCCTAAGGCCAAGGAGCCTATATCTCCCATAAATACTTTGGCAGGATTAGCATTATGTTTTAAGAATCCTAAACAGGCGCCGCTTGCTGCTGCACTTATCAATGAAATTCCTTCATATATCTGGTTTGTTTCCTTTAAACTGTTTGCTATCAAGCTGAAGGCAGCCATAACTATCAAAGTGACACCTGTATTAAGACCATCCAGCCCGTCTGTCAAATTCACGGCATTTACAGTACCAACAGCAAAAAATGTAATAAAGGGTATGTATAAAACTCCTAAGTCAATATGCATGTTTACAAAGGGAATCATTAAAGTAGTTCCCATGGCGCTGTACTTTGAACCGTACCATGCAAGAAGCACCGAAAAAATCAACTGCCCGAAAATTTTCTGAGCCGGCTTTAATCCTTCATTTTGTCTCATTATTACCTTTATGAAATCATCAACGGCTCCTATTGCTCCGAATCCTAACATAAAGAAAATTACCGCCCAAACTTCAGACATGAAAAACTTTCCGGTTAAAATCGAGGTTAAAATTGCTAATATAATGATAATTCCGCCCATGGTAGGGGTTCCCGATTTGACTAAGTGACTTCTAGGTCCGTCTTCTCGTATACTTTGTCCTACTTTAAGGCGCTTTAAGACCGGAATTACAACCGGTCCTAA
>DNNJ01000221.1:1909-3554 GCA_003487955.1 Clostridiales bacterium
AGAGGTGTGTCCCCATACCTTACAAACCTCTTTTTTTCTCCACTTCTTTGATAGCCCTTTTTGCAAGCATAGTTTCATCAAAAGGTACTTTTTCAGTTCCCATATCCTGATAAGGCTCTGTGGATTTTCCCGCTAACAATATTACATCTTTTTTTTGGCTGTTGTCAATAGCATAGTATATGGCCTGGTCGCGCTCAACTATTATTTTATATTTACCGTTGTATTTTTCAACACCCTGTGCTATTTCCTTACATATTTCGTAAGGGTCTTCGAATCTTGGATTGTCTGAAGTAAGTATGCTTAAATCACAGTATTTGCCTGCAATTTCGCCCATGGGAGCACGTCTTGACAAATCCCTTTCTCCCCCTGCTCCAAACATAACAATTTTTCTTCCTTCTGCAAACTCATTTATTGTATCCATTACCTTCTGAAGACCGTCGGGTGTATGGGCAAAATCAAGAATTATAATGCAGTCAAGCTTATTTGGCAGAATTTCAAATCTTCCTGTAACTCCTTTTATTTCTTCAAGTGCTTCAATAATATCATCAATATTTACACCCAAGGCATATGCCGCGCCCAAAGCTCCAAGGGAATTAAGAACACTGAATGTTCCCGGAGTATTTACATGTGCTGTTTTCTTTGTCCCCTGCACATTCAGGTCAAAGGTTGTTCCCTTCATGGTGGTTTTCAAGTTTGAAGCTTTAATATCCGCATCATTTTCAATACCTATGGATATTGCTTTGACGCCTTCTTCCATAAGCTCATTGTAAAGTCTTAAGCCATAAGGGTCATCCACATTTATAATGTTGTTAATCTTTGTTAAATGAAACAGCTTTTTCTTTGCCTGATAATAATTTTCCATTGTTTTATGAAAATCTAAATGGTCTCTTGTAACATTGGTAAAAATTCCAACATCTATCTGAACCTCATCAACTCTATTAAGTTCAAGAGCATGAGATGAAACCTCCATACAGCAATGAGTAATACCTTTTTCAAGCATCATTGCCAAATAGTGTTGTATGTCAAATGCTTCAGGTGTAGTGTTGTCAACTTTAATTTTTTTACCTTCAATAAGAACACCCATCGTTCCTATTATTCCTGATTTTTCTCCTAAATAATCATATATTCCGTTTAATAAATATGTAGTGCTGGTTTTGCCGTTAGTTCCCGTAACTCCGGTAATATTCATTTTTTCCGAAGGTCGTCCGTATATTATATTAGCTGCTTTAGCCATTGATTCTCTCGGCGAGCTGACAATGATGAAATTGCTTTTATCTTTTACATTTTCAGGAATATTTTCGCAAATAACGGCAGATGCTCCATTCTCTAAAGCACTTTCTATAAATTTGTGACCATCGTTTGTAAAGCCTTTAATTGCCACAAATACATCATTTTTTTCAATTTTTCTTGAATCATTTGTAATGCCTGTTATTTCAATATCGTCTCCGCCTGTGTAGCTTAAATATTCCATCTCATTAAGTAAATTTTTTATATTCATAAGTATACTCCTATTTAAATGTATGATAGTATGTGCAATTTTATCATAATTAAAAACCAAATACAAGAATATGTCTTTATGAAACATAAGCTTTCAAAGTATCGCGGAAAAAAAGAAAAATATCCGCTCTCGGTTTCGGACACGAAT
>DNNJ01000221.1:3760-4237 GCA_003487955.1 Clostridiales bacterium
GACACGAATAATTCTATAAGCTCTTTCCGAATAAAAACCCTACAGCTTGCAAACTCGCTCTGCTCAAACAGTGCAAGCTGCTTAACGGATTTTTATCCTTCATTCGCTAAGAATTATAGTCGTGTCCTGCAAATGTTCGCTTTATATTTTTCTTATTTTTCTCAGTTCAATGTGACCGGGGACATTCCTTCTGACTAACCTCATAGACTTTCCTCTGGAAGGTGTGTCCCCATACCTTATGGGTCAATTTAGCATCAGTGTAACCATTGAAGATTTTACAACTTCCTCTCCTGCTTTCGGGAATTGAGATTTCACTGTTCTTTCAGCGTCCACTTCAACTGTTATATTGCTTTCCAAACCGGTTTTAATTAACAGGTCTGTTGCTTCTGCTATTGTAAGCCCCAAAAGATTTGGAACCGTCACCATTTGTTTTTCTACATGACCAAGTTCCTCTTCCGTATAAACAGGCTCCACATC
>DNNJ01000220.1 GCA_003487955.1 Clostridiales bacterium
GCAGACGTGACGGACTCAAAATCCGTTGGTGGCAACACCGTGGGGGTTCAAGTCCCTTCTACGGCATAAAATTAAAAAAATGAGGCTTATATAAGCCTCATTTTTTTAATTTTAGTGAACTTCTATACTCTGAAGGAGTTTGTCCTTCTTTTTTCTTAAACACTGTGGAAAAGTGTCCACCACTTAAAAAACCACATTGTCTTGCTATTTCGTTAATTGAAGTTTTCCCATCCTTCAATTTTTCCTTGCTCTTACTTATTCGGAATTCAGTTATATATTGATAAGGAGTTTTATTTGTGGCATTTTTAAATATTCGCTGAAAGTGGCAAGGACTTATGTATATTGTATTGCAAATTTCATTTATAGTGATATTGCTATTGTAATAAGATTCTATATACTTGATTGCCTGTTCCACATAGGATTTCTCTTGGGAACGATTAATCTTATTTACTATAGGGTCTAAGCCCATATCCCTTAACAACTGAATAACTATTTGTGTTTCTATGCTTTCAATAATAATTTTAGATGGATAATCTAAATAAATAAATTCCTGCATAAAAAATTCAAGCAAATCTAAAGTTTTATAACTATATTGATTATCATGTATAACCGGCTTAATCTTTTTGTTACCACCTATCTTAGTTAAAATATTTTCAAGAAAACCGCTATCTATATTAATAGCCACATATTTAATCGGAACTTTGCCTTTTATGAATTTTACTGTAATTTCAGTTCCCGGTGACATACATAATAATGTGCCGTTTTTAAATTGATATTCCTTATTATTAACAATTGCAAGGGGTGGTGAGGAATGAAAAATTACAAAATGATAATCTTTATTAACCAATGGTTTATTAAATACATAGGTATCCGGGATAAAGACTGCAATATTTTCACCTATAAAGGTTCTCGTATTATTATGAATATTCTTTGGGATCTTTTCTATAAAATCATCAAATCTGTTTGCCATTGCTTCCCTCTCTATGAGTACAGACGCTTTATCTCTGTATAGCCATTTGATTTTATATAATTATACCATAGGTGGAAAAATTTTAAAATGAAAATAAAGATATTTATATATAAGTATTATGATAGTTTTATTAAATTTATTTGATTATAGATTGATATAATGAAATAGCAAATATTATTGTATAAAATATTACAGCAAGTAAAATGCGAGGGAGAGACGATGAAGAGCAAAATTATTATCATATTTATTTTATTAACTGCAACTTTTTCAACCTTATTAACCGGATGCCAAAAGAAAGTAGAAGAAAAAATGGCTGAAAAAATTATTGAGGATGCGACGGGAGCTGAAGTAGATATCAGCGGTGATACTACTACAATAAAAACCGAAAAGGGTGAAACAAAAATAGGAGAAAATCAAAAATGGCCAAAGGATAAAATGGGTGATTTGCCGGAGTTAAAAGCTAATATAACCATGGTTATGGAGGATTATGATAAAGAAAAGGATATAAATTTGGGCATGGTCTACTTTGATAGTTTAAAGAAAGATGATGCCGAAAAATATCTTGGGTATATTAAAGAGCTTAAATATGAGTCATTCTTTGAAGTCTTTAATGATGATGGATTCATTTATTCAGGTAAAAATGAAGATGGCGCTGAGGTTGTCTTTTCCTACACTGATGATGGGGGCACCGGAAGTCTTTCATATACAGATAATCAATTTATGTTCGTTGAAAATCCTTACGACAGTAATTCATCAGGAGACTCCCCATTAAGTGAAGATGTGGATATGACAGATGATGTTCCATGGCCGGAGGAGTTTTTTGATGATATTCCGGAGATAGAGGGCAAAATTACTCAGGTAAGCAGCGGTAGCCCACAAGATAAATTTGTTTATATTGAATATGTAACTAAGGAAAATGCCTTGGATTATCTAAATCAATTGAAAGAAATCGGCTTTATTGATTCGCCATCGGAGTCCTTATCCGGAAGCTATATAAATTATGAAGCGAGTAATGAAGATGGCGATTATATTGTGTTTGATTGGTCAGATAGTGAATATGCTACAATCAGCCTGCTCAAGGGTGAATAATAAAAGGAGGAATATATGTTTAAGAAAGTATTGTTATTAACATTAGTATTTGTATTGGTTTTTGGAGTATTAGCTTATGCGGAGAAAGCAATTCCAACATCTCTTGAAAAACCCGTAAATCTTACGGTAAGAGAAGATGGTGACATATTGAGAACTCGATGGACAAATCCTTCAAGCATAATTCAAGCTACAAATGATGTAAACAATTCAGATTATGAGGTTTATGCAGATTTATATTATTTGTTTGATTGGAAGAAAAATGAAGGGGATTGGAATGTATGCCCTACACCAGCCTCTCCTAACTTCGAAGATGAAATTCATGGCTATTTCTACATGCATATGCCAAATATTCAAATGGATGAAAAGGGTAATTCCGAGAACTTTTTTGTCATATGGCAGTTAGACCCGACTAAAGGCCCTGCTGATTCATTTGATTTGAAAAATAATACTTATTATTTTAGAATGAGATATGCCCTCGAATCTGATTCTAACGAATTTACCACTTTATATTCACCATATTCTGATGTATTTGCCATTGGTAAAAATGCAAATGTCACGGAGATAAAAAAGCTTGATTCTCCTAAAGATTTGCAAGTTGTTGTAAAAAAAGACAGCAGTAATAAACCATACTTCCATCTTGAATGGACTATACCGCAATCCATTACGGAATCCAGCAAACATATACCAGTATTTCATAGGATTGATTTTAAGGTAGGAGATGGAAAATGGGCATCTGAAAAGGAATTCGACTCTATGGCAATAGCCGGCAGCAAACTTTTAACCTCCTCTGACACCTTGGACCCGGTGGAAGAAGAATATGTTGATAAGGTTGTAATAGAAGAAAATACATATTATTTTAGAGTTGTATTTGAAGGTGAACCTAACACCGGCAGTTCCATATATTCTGATTTTTCTAATATAGTTTCAACTAAGGTAGAATCATACAGCAATGCTTCTGATTGGGCTAAGCCTGAGCTTGACAAGGCTGAAGGCTACGGATTAATTCCGGCTTCCCTCAAATATGCAGATATGACTAAGCATATTACCAGAGAAGAATTTGCTGAAGTCGCAATAAAGCTATATGAAAAAACCACAGGATTTACTCCGGAGCTTAAAGTATCTAACCCATTTACAGATACAGAAAATCCTGAAATTTTAAAAGCCTATCAAATAGGTATAACAGCCGGAACTTCTGCTACCACCTTCGAGCCCAATAAACTTATTAATCGTGAGCAAGTAGCAACCATGCTAAGTCGTGCCATAAGAATAATGGTTCCGACTGCAGATTTTTCTACAGATGGTGCTCCTGTTTTTAATGATGAAAATAATATTTCAACTTGGGCTTTGGAACATGTTAAATATATGAGTAAAATCGGAATTATCAAAGGAGCTGACGGCAACTTCATGCCTAAGGCAGTAACTTCTGCACAAATCGCATCAGGATATGCAAACACTACAAGAGAACAAGCCATAGCAATGGGCGTAAGAGCTTTCGAAAAGTATAAGACAGGTGAATAAATAAAGGCTGGCACTGCCAGCCATTCCCCCATTATTTTTTTAATATTTTTTACAATTACTCTTCTATACTGCTAAAATAAAAATAAGCTGTCTCTTTTGAAACAGCTGTTATTAATATTAATTATATTAAATTTTCTTTTACCAATACTTCTGCTATTTGGACTGCATTTGTTGCTGCACCTTTTCTTATCTGGTCTCCGCAGCACCATAGGACAAGTGAATTTTCGCCGCTTATATCCTTTCTTATTCTTCCTACGTAAATTAAGTCTTGATTGGATGAATCAAGAGGCATAGGATATTTT
The DNA here is from genome assembly GCA_003487955.1 of Clostridiales bacterium. Classification (GTDB taxonomy): domain Bacteria; phylum Bacillota; class Clostridia; order Tissierellales; family Sedimentibacteraceae; genus Sedimentibacter. The sequence goes on from DNNJ01000220.1 coordinate 3,880, forward strand.
TTATTCTCCAAATCATCAATCAGCTTAACTCCGTCCGCTCTTGATAAAAGCTCTCTTGCTTTTTCAGGAGTTATTTCCTTTTCTGTTTCTATTGTAATTGATTCGGAATGGCTTCTGTAAACAGGAACTCTTACACATGTACAATTTACCTTCAAATCAGGATTGTGAAGTATTTTTCTTCCTTCATTCTGCAATTTCATTTCTTCCTG
>DNNJ01000416.1:0-1860 GCA_003487955.1 Clostridiales bacterium
ATTTGGCTTTCATATTATATGATGGCAAAGGATATGGAAATGTCATGCGATGAGAGTGTTATGAAAAATACTAAGGAAGATATACGCGTAAACTATTCAAGTTCACTTCTTGCCCTTTCTGCAAAGCAAAGCGGACTATTAAGTCCTTTAGCTTTTGGAGAAGGAAATGTAAAAAGCAGAATTAAAAATGTACTTAATTACAAGAAACCATCATTCTGGATTATGATATTGGCAGTTATTATCATTGCCTTTGTATTGATATCATTTGGAACAGACCCACAGAAAATAATAGAGCAGTCTGAGCCAGTAAACAATCAAAATCAAGATATTGATTCGGAAATCAATGCCGATAATAATATATATAAAAATGAAAGCCTTGGATTTTCATTAAATTTCCCAAAGGAATGGAAAGACAAATACGAAATAGAGGAATCAGATAATTACATTTCTGTATTTGATAAACAAATATATGACACAGGTCAAGGAGGGCTCCTTTTTACAATAAACCGTACAATAGGGGAAATGATTACACAGCAAGACATGAATATGGAACCGGTACCTACAAAAATTATATTGCAAGGTAATGGATATACTTATTTCTACCGCCTTCCTTCAGATGTAAATTATCCGGTAAATGATGAAGAACTATCTAAGCATTATCAAGAAATGAGCGAACAAATAAATTATGTAGTGCAAGGAATATCATTATTAGGAGAACAAAAACCAGAAGCATCTAATGATGGTTTTAAAGTGATGGGCTCAAGCTATTTTACTGTTGAAATACCAAGTGAATGGGATATAAAGCCGTTGGAGTATTTACCTATTTGGGACATATATGAGGGAGATAATCCTGTTGGTTGGATTCAGATGTTACCTTATGAAACAGAGGAAATCATAAACGTCAGTGACAATGCCATAAGAGAATACCTGTATAATGAGGACACACTGCGAAAAATGAATATTACTTTACGCAGTAACTATGCTGATAAAAGTATTATGGATAAAATTAAAATGAGCTTTAAATTTACAGGCGGACCCTATAATGTTATTGACCTGGAATCTACAGCTAATTTATATATTGCCCAAGGCTACAAAAAAGTGTTTGGGATGATTGATTCATTTGAAATTGAAAATGAGAACCCAACAGCAGTTATTGTAAATGTAATGGAATTTATACCGGATGGCCCCAATGATAACAATCCTAATGGTTACAGAATTGAGGATTTAAAATATAAAGAAACTTATACATTGGAACATGGCGTTAATGTAGCAGCACTTGCACCACCAAATTATACTTCATATGAAATGTATTACATGCCCTTGCTTGATGAAAACTTTATTAATAATTATGATTATAAATATTTTTACTTTGATTTTATTGTAGGAAGTGACGGTAATTTATTAGTCGTATTAGGTCATTACATACCATAATTGAATTCTCCTGAATCAAAACTATCAAAGGTTTTAGGTCTAAATTTCATAAAAATAAGCAACTTCTTTAATATATTATAAGTCTAACTAAATATGAATCATTTAACATATAGGAGGGAACATGAAAAATAAGATTTTAATTGTAATTCTAATTTTAACATTAACTTTATTATTGACAATGACACCTTTTAACACAGCAGATGCATATGGCGCCGAGTATGTTAAAGGGCAGTCAATAATTGCGGAAGATCAGGAAAAAGCAAGTATAGGATTAGACTTTCCCGGTCTTGATATCACTTGGCTTGACCTTGGAGATTCACATATACAGTCTTACTCACAGAATTCTATTTTTACTGAAGGAATTTTTAATTTAAATATAACCGGTGGAACCATATGTTTTGACACAAGAGGGGAAATAATAGCTGCCGG
>DNNJ01000416.1:2127-3974 GCA_003487955.1 Clostridiales bacterium
CAGGGACAGCTTATGGCACCTCCCGGACAGGTGGAAGGATTTATAGACAAGGAAGGTAATGAAGTAATACCTCTTGGTATGCATAGGAATATGGGAGATAAATTCCAAGAAGGGTTTACAACAATTGGCGGTTATGAAGAGAATAAAGGATTTATTAATAAAAAAGGTGAAATTGTAATTCCCCAAATATATAAGGATGCAGGCTATTTTTTAGAGGGACTTGCAGCTGTGCAAAGTGTAGAAACAGGACTTTGGGGTTACATAGACAAAGACGGCGAAATTGTTATACCTATGATATATGAATCAGCTAAATCCTTTAGAGAGGAAGCGGCGTATGTAGTGAAGGATGGTCTTGCAGGTTACATTGATAAAGATGGAAATAACATAATTGACTTTAAGTTAATACCTGAGACTGATAAATATGTTGATACTAGTTTCTATGGAGGTCTTGCAGTTGCACAAGATAATACTGGAAAATATGGGTATATAGATAAAAACGGTGACTTCGTCATACCGGCAAAATACAAGGAAGCAAGTCCATTCATAGGAGAAGCTGCCTATGTTCTCATAGAAAATCATAATTACCCTAATGACTACGGCTCAAGCTTTTTAATTAACAGAGATGATGAAAGGCTTACTCCTCTTTGGCAGTATGGAAGATATGCCGGAGAGTACATGAGAGAAGGTCTTATCAGAGCACTTTCAACCTATGGACCAAGTCCAAGAGAATCCATAGTCATGTTAAATGAATATGGTGCTGAAGTTATTCCATCATCACTTAATATACAATACTTAAGCTCTTTTAATGAAGGCTATGCTCTCATGATTGCTCATAACGATGGCAAAACAGCAGCAGGTTTAGTAAAAATACCGGAAAATATTGAATCATACAAAGAGAGAAAGCTCATAAGAGTGTTTATAGATGACAAGCTTCTTGAGCTTGAGGATACAGATCCAATAATAGAAAATTCAAGAACACTTGTGCCAATGAGAGCGATATTTGAAACTCTTGGAGCAGAAGTTGATTGGGACGGTACGAATAAGACAGCTGTTGTAACAAAGGATGGCACTACAATATATTTGAAAATAGATGATACTATTGCATATATTAACGATGAGCCGGTTGAATTGGATGTACCTGCAAGAATTAAAAATTCAAGAACATTAGTACCTGTAAGATTCGTTGCAGAAAGCTTAAATGCAGATGTAACATGGGATGATGCATTACGGGCAGTTTTAATTAATACAGTTTCCGATATAGCTGAAAAAGAGAAAAATCAAATACAAAACTTGGTTAAGAGTTTTGGAGAAAATCTTAAAATGGTTTCTTTAATGGCACCGGAAGATATTGTTAAAGATAGTTTAAAAGAAAATTTCGGAGAATTTGTTTCAACGGCATTACTTGAGAAATGGCAGAATGATCCTGTAAATGCTCCCGGACGAGTGTCTTCCAGTCCGTGGCCGGAACGTATAGATATTGAATTGGTTGAGAAGCTATCAGATTCTGAATACACTGTAAATGGAAACATAATTGAAATGACAAGCGTTGAAATGACACAAGGAGGAATATCCGCAAGTAAGCCTGTAATGCTGAATATTAAAAAGATAAAAGACAAATGGCTTATTGATGATGTAATAAAGGGTGAATATATTGACGTTAATTCATCTGTATATAATAACAAGGAATATGGATTCTACTTCCTATTACCTGAGAGTTGGAAGGGATACAGCATTATAGAAGATAAATGGGACGGCGTATCATTAGTAGATTCAAAGGAGAATCAATCAGGTACATTAATATATATCAGACATCCTGAATGGACAGAAGAAGCCCCAAGACAGGATAT
>DNNJ01000416.1:4207-6336 GCA_003487955.1 Clostridiales bacterium
CCGCACCTGTTCTGCCAGGTAAATTAGGGGAAAATTCAAAGTATGTTTTTGCATTGCCTGCTAGATATAACTACTCATTTTTTACAGGATTTGAAGAAGTTGAAGAAATCTTAGAAAGGAACCCTCTTCAAATATTTGAAATAGAATAATAAACAAACATACACTTAAGAGTATTGCTTACTAATTTATTAGTCGTATTAGGTCATTACATACCATGATTGCATTTTCCTAAACAAAAACTATAATATCGAAAAAGGGAAGGTCAAGATTTAAGAAAGCAACTTTTTTAATATTTTATTCATCAAGCCATAGCTGATTGCGGCAGGAAAGAGGATCATAAGGAAAGATATTATCCGGGTTGTTATTAGCATCCATATTTTTATAAATTTGAAATAAAAACGCACAATAACTATAGATAATGAATGTATAAAATGATATAATTTGTATATAAAAATAAGAAGTAATAAGTGAAAGGGATGAAATCAATGAGTGTTAAATTCACTGTAATAATTCAAAAGGAAGAAAATTGGTATGTTGCGAAATGCGTAGAAAATGACGTTGCTTCTCAAGGTAAAGATATCGAGGAAGCAATGGTGAATTTATCAGAGGCGATAGCATTATATTATGAAGACAATGAATTAGGCGACATATCTACACCAGTGTTTATAACAACCATGGAGGTAGCTATCTAATGGGATCAAAATATCCTGTATTGAAACCTACCGAAATAATTAATTGTTTGAAAAAGTTCGGATTTGAATACAAGAGCCAAAAAGGAAGTCATGTTAAGTATTCTAATGGTATAAGAATAGCCATAATTCCTATGCATGATGAAGTTGCTAAAGGAACATTAAAAAGTATACTCGAATTGGCAGATATAACATTAGAAGATTTCCTTAAAAATTTGTAAGAAAGCAAATCATTAAACATTAAAATAAAGAGATTATTATCATTTAAACCAAAAATGTTAATCATCTCTTTTTTTCTGAATGCTAAATAAAATGAATTAGTATAAAATGATTGACATTATAGTCTACATACTGTAAACTATAATTGGTTTACGAAACATAGACTAAGGGAGGCAATAGTGAAAGAATATCGTCTTACTGAAGCAGAATTGAAGCTTGCGGAAATTATTTGGGCAAATGAGCCGATTTCATCACCTAACTTGGTGAAATTATGTGAGGCTCAATTAGATTGGAAAAAATCAACTACATATACAATGCTAAAAAAGATTGAAATTAAGGAGATTTTTATTAACAACAAAGGAATAGTCGAATCATTACTTACTAAGGAAGAATTTTATACAGAGCAAAGCAAACAGATTGTCGATGAAGGATTTGATGGTTCTTTTCCAAGATTTTTAGCAGCATTTTCTAGAAATAATAAATTAAGCAATAAAGAAATTAATGAGCTCCAAAGGCTTATTGATGAGCATAAGGAGGTATAGTGATGGACAAACTATTTCTTACCGTTTTAAATATGAGCCTTACGGCAAGCTATGTGATTGCTTTTGTAATAGCTATTAGATTATTTCTTAAAAAGTTTCCTAAGAACTTTTCCTATTTACTATGGATTGCAGTGCTGTTCAGATTGATATGTCCATTTTCATTTGACAGCATAGTTAGCTTAATTCCTAAGAATATTAATATTCCGCAGGATATTGCCTACATGCCAAAACCGGAAATCAACAGCGGAATAACAGTAATTGACAGTGCAGTAAACAATGTATTGCCTTCGCCGCCCATTAATCAGATTGCAAGTGCTAATCCTATGCAAATATGGCTTGCAATAGGAGAGGCAGTCTGGCTTATTGGAATAACAACACTTCTTATTTACAGTGTTATTACTACTGTAAAGCTGTATAGCAAACTAAGAAATGCAAAACATATAAAAGATAATATTTACCTTGTAAATGGATTTAAAACACCATTTGTTTTTGGTATAATTTATCCGAAAGTTTATCTTCCTGATCGTCTTCTGGAAAGTGAAAAGTCATATGTATTATTACATGAGCAGACACATATCAAACGATTAGACCATATTGTAAAATTGATTTTCTTTATAGCTACATGCATTCATTGGTTTAATCCTCTTGCATGGATTGCCTTTTATCTTATGGGTGAAGA
>DNNJ01000348.1 GCA_003487955.1 Clostridiales bacterium
AATTTTAATGGGACACTAGTGGTAAAGTTACCTGTTTAGCTGCACATATTATTCATGAAAAATGTGTTTAACACGAACAGTTTTTTCATCGATAATCAGGTACTTTAATGAACTGTGTGTGAGTACCAGGAAGCTATTCGTAGACGTCAGTCTCTTTAAATGGGAAAGAATCAGAAGGGTTGATTAAAGCAGTATTGTCTACAATCATCGTTCCAAGTATTGAGCTCTAATGCTTCACTTCAGCTATTGTGTTTGTCAAAGTCGCTACGATTACAAGGTGTAATTGTATCCAGTTGTTGACATGTGAAATAGAAATAAAATCCTCAAAAAATCAATTGTTCATATCATTGATAGACTGTTTGTTCAATTTCCATCCGCATTATTATTAACAGCGTTTTGCTCTTTCATCATTTTCGACAATCGGGCTTCAAGAGAGTTCTCAGGACCTGCCTCAGGTTTGAAATCAACTGATCTCCTTTTGGGAATAACAAATTCCATCAGCTTGATAAAGGTGTTTACCTTTTGGTATGGATCTTCAATTTCTTCCCAGGCCTGTGTTGCAGCAGCAAATTTATGATTAATAAACAAACGGATTGCATTTTCCGCCCCTACATTCTCCAACCTGGTCATCCTGCCTTTTGTAGTAAACCCTTTTGGTCTGCCTGCCTTTTTTTTGATTGTAGCTTTGTTGTTATCTACCATGTCTATAACATTATGTGTGATTGTTGAACCAAAAATAAAGAATGGATTTCACATTTATATGCTAAATATTAATTTGATAAAAGGTTATAGAAGGAACGGGTGAAAAGCAATGGACAGGATAATTAATCCTGTACCATTGCATCCAAGGGTTATTGCATCCATTTTGGTTAAAAACCCAATACGAATGATCAATGCCTATGTTCTTAAAATGGAACATCATGATTAATGATATCAACCCGAAAACCACTTGTGCTGTAGGTGATCTCATGATCAATAAATTTCATTTTATCTTTACATACATAAATCATTGCTTCAATCCTTTTGAGTTTCTCGTTTTCATCGCTGATGATCCTCATTGGATCTCCACCTAACTCCATTGTCAGGTAATAATCTTCCGTAAATTCCTGAGCAAGATTCAAATACTTTTCCAGTTGCTCTGCTGCTAATTTTAAATGTTTCATAATTGCATGTTTTTGAAATAGTTAATATAATATTATTGTTAGAGAAACAGTGTTTCTTCTTTTTTATTATTGTTGAAAGTCTCTATAGATCCAGAACGTACATAATTTGCTGTTGGTACCTCATCTTTGAAATTGGTAATACAGTTATCTACCCAAATGTCAAGTTCTCCAGTTCTGCCCTCTCGATTTTTTGCAACTATAACAGTGCATTTATTTTTGTCAAGATCAGGTTTGTAGTATGCTTCCCTATGGATGAATATAACGGCGTCCGCATCCTGTTCTATTGCCCCGGAATCTCTTAGGTCAGATAGCATAGGTCTCTTGTCATTACGCCCCTCTACGCCCCTGTTAAGCTGTGACAGGAGTATTACCGGAACATCCAAGTCCTTTGCCATAATTTTAATTGCACGTGAACATGCCGATACTTCATCATTCGTTGATTTTCCTTTTAGCCTGCTCATATCGATCAGTTGTAAATAGTCAATCATGATAATATCACATTTACCTTTGCGTTTCATCTTTTTAGCTTGTGCTCTTATTTGTTGAACTGAAATAGAAGCAGTATCATTTACCGAAATCGGGAGTAGGGATAATTGCTCCAATGATTCTGCGAGGCTTATGTATTCGTCCTGTGCCAACCTACCTTCTTTGAATAATTCTGAATTAACCCCGGAGTGAGCGACTGCCATACGGTTAATTAAAGCCCCCTTTGGCATCTCCAAAGAGAAAATGAGTACACTGTTGCCTTTTGCGGCTGAAAGTCTTGCAGAGTTGAGCAGAAACGCTGTCTTGCCCATTCCGGGACGCGCTGCTAATACATAAACGCATCCTTTTTGAAAACCATGTAAAATACTATCCAGTCTTTTTAGTCCTGTATGTATTCCTATCGGATTGCCTTCTTTGGCTCTTTTCTCCCTTTCCTGATATGCTTTATAAGCCTCGACTGCTAATTTGTCGATTGAGGTGGTTGCTCCAACATCTGTTATATCCGATAAATTCTCTACTTGAAAGATATGATCACTTATCAGGTCGTCCACATCTAAACTCATATCATTGCTATCATTCAAAGATTTTGCACATTTCAGTACAAAAGTTCTTCGTATATAGTCCTGAAAGACTATCATAGCGTGACTTTTAACGTGAATTGCGGAGGTTACATAACCTGAAAGGTCTGCCAGTAGTGATATATCAATCTTACTGTTTCGTTTCTTTAAGCCCTCGAAAACTGTTATAAGATCAACATCTGACTGAGACTCAACCTCAAGAATTACTTTGTAGATTTCATTCAGCTGATGATTATAGAACATGTCAGGCTTAAGAAAGTCCATAACTTCGTATATAGCTGTCTTCTCCAATAGTAACGCTCCTATGGTTGCTTTTTCAGCTTCTATGTCATGCGGTAACTGCATATCGTTATAATTTTTGATAGTTAGGTTCTGCACCTGTTCCATTAATTCTTGTGTTAAATGCTTTATCTCTATTTGCCCAATTGGCTAGTCTTCTGCTGACATCCCAGGTCTTTTCCATCTCATAACGTAATTTGGTTTTACTCTTATTCGGCTCGGACCAATACAAGTAGAAATTGTTACAAATGTCTTTCCCATATTTCGAAATGAATGGTTTAATCGATTCTTTAAACTCGATTTCTTTTTTGTTTATTTTTTTTTCTACATCATTTTCAATTTTGGGATTTGACTCTAAAACCTTATTATCATTATTATCATTATTGTTTGGGTCGGCTTGCGTTTGGCTTGCGTTCGGCTTGCGTTCGGCTTGCGTTTGGCTTGTGCGTAAATCACCTTGATATATATCATAATTACAGACAGTTATCCGTGTGGTGTTTATGAGATTTTCCGTTGTAATCATTTTGCCTTTTTTCAATAGTTCAAAAAAATTGCGTGTAGTAT
>DNNJ01000096.1 GCA_003487955.1 Clostridiales bacterium
TTGCTCTTAAAAGATGTTATAATATTCCATAGAAGCGGTAAAATGACCAGAGCTGATGAAAAAATTAGAATGATTCGGACCAATAGCGAAAATAAAATACTTTTCCATTTTTTATTCATCAGTGGATTCCTCCCGATAAATAAGTTTATTGCTTATAACTGACATGATAATAGAACATGTAAAGACGAATACTGCTATAGCCATACCATATCCAAAATTTGCATTCATTGCCTGTTTGTACATATATGTAGTCAAAACCTCAGAAGCTCTGTTCGGTCCTCCATCCGTCATGACATTTACAATGGAAAAGCTAATGGTAAGAGTACCGTTAATCACATAGATAATCGTTGCACTCAATATATCCTTCAATTGCGGCAGTGTGATATTCCAGAACTTTTGCCAACCATTAGCGCCATCAAGATCAGCAGCTTCATAAACGTCTTTTGATATATTATCTATGGAAGCAATATACATAACCATATAATAGCCGGCTGCCTGCCAGATCATCACTATAGCAATTGCCCACATAACCGTTTTCTTACTTCCAAGTACCGCAGGTGCATTAGGGCCAAAGATAGCAGTAAGGATTCCCATGGTTGGGTTGAAAATAAAGGACCAAAGGATACCAACCGAAACAAGGGACAAGATGCTTGGGAAAAAGAGAACTGTACGATAAAAGTTACGTTCCTTAAATTTCCCAGTTGTTAAAACAGCAGCAAAGAATAATGCCAGAAGCAAGCTGATTGGTGCAACCACAATTACTAAAAATAATGTGTTCTTAAGAGCTGTATAGAAAACAGGGTCATGGAACATTTTGATATAGTTTTTAATCCCTACAAATTTGGCTTCCCCGCCAATCCCTGTGTCTAAAAATAGAGAAGTCAGGAAAATTCTTATAGTCGGATATGCAGTAAAAATTATAAAAAGAAAAAGCGAAGGCAGCAATAGGAAAGTAAGAAACCAATTTTTTCTTTTTTCTTGATTCATAAAATAACCACCTCATTTAACAAAGATCGGAGAGAATCCGAAATCCTCTCCGATCAATCCAACCGCTTGTCAAATAGCTTATTCCTGTTCCTTCAGTTCCTGCCTGATCTGCTCATAGGTCTTATTCAAATTATCAGACCAGTTCGAAACAGAAAGCTGACCATTCATAACATCTGAAATTGGTTTATAAATCTCATCGCTCACATTAATGGTGCTGCCCTTTGCAATGGGTGTAAGCCCGGCAACAACAAGATGAACATCCTTTTCTGCAACACTGTAGCAATTGTATGCGGACTTTGTAATATAATTTTTGACACGCTCTGTAGCGCCCTTGACGCAAAGGACTGCTTTTGCTTTTTGTCCGTTGAGTTCTACACCTTTATCAGTATAAACAAATTTGAGAAATTCCTTAGCAAGTTCAGGGTTCTTAGCCTTGCTCGGAATATACATCTGCTCGATACTGGCAAGTGCACACACTGGATCACCTTTTTTGAAAGCTGGAACGCCGGCAAACCCGTACTCGAATCCATCTTCTCTTGGAGCGTCTTTCATCTCATTTTCAAACCAACTGCCATTTGGAATAAACATTGCTTTACCCTGGAGAAATGCTGTCTGTGCTTGTGTATGGTTTAGGGCAATAGTCCCTTTCATCAGCAGGTTATCCTTTGAAAGCTTTTCAAACACTTCCAGAGTCTTGGTTGCTGGCTCGCTCTTCCAGTCAAGCGTATAATTGGCGAATTCGTTTACTGCTTTATCGCCACCCGCAGAATATAGGGCAGGGATTAGAATTTCCTCCAGATAACTTGGATAAATTCCCTGATAAGTAAAGAGCGCTCGCCCATCCGTTTTCGCCTTTTTGTTCATGGCAAAAAACTCATCCCACGTTTTTGGGGGGGTATATCCTTTTTTATCAAAGTATGCTTTGTTATACCAAAGGCCCTCTACAGCATAATTATAAGGCGCAAGATAGATTTTGCCATCTTTATATGGTTTGCAGAAAGAACTTTCAAGAATTCCAGGAATAATTTCATCCTTTATCTTGGTATCTTTGTCAAGGGCTTCACTCTCAAAGACATCTGTCAAATCCGTTAATTGATGATCGTTAATCAGACTCTGAGTAAGACCTGATTGATCTCCTTGATTCAAATAAATAAAATCTGGTGGATTGCCAGCTGCTATCTGGGGCTTCATCATATCACCGATTTTGGGATTTGCGGTAATTTTGATGTTGGTGCCAGGATATTTCGCCATAAATTCTTTTGCAAGCGCTTCCCAAAAATCTTTTCCATATGCCCCTTGGAATATAGCCGCATTTAATTCTTTGTTCTCAAATTCCTTTTTCGCTGTCGCTGAAGATTCTGTTGAAACGCTTGCAGGCTCCTTTTTCTCGTTGTTTCCGTTTGCACATCCGGCAAGTATTCCAGCACAGATGGCCACTGCGCAAAATGCGGACAATCCACGTTTTAAACCGCTTCTCATTTTTCTTTCCTCCTAATCTGTTATTTCATATTTGTAAATAAGGAATCCAGATTCCAATACACAGAGTTTTGATGTCATATTCGCTTTTCTCGGTTAACTTCACTCTGTATCACTAAGTATAAGATATATTGAAATAAAAACAATTCGATTGTTGCTTACTATTTTATGTATATTGCTTTTTTATGAAAATTCATATATAATTGTCAGTAATAGGTTTACTTAAATGTGCATGGTTTGTATTTATCACCGTTATTTCAAATTTATTAGGGAATTTGGCCTTTAATAGGCAATATATTTTGTAAAAAATATCAAATACATTATATTATCTACCGACAATCAGTCCAAATTTATCGCCAATATAACTAAAGGATGGTAATATGAGCAATAATCGATATAGTTTCAATAGCAAAGGTAAAAATGCTAAAATCAACGCTAAGTTGTTATACATAACTTCATCGAAGTATGAAGGAGACTGGTCCAGCGTTCTGCATGCACATTATTTTACCGAACTATTTTATGTACTGCATGGCACTGGAAAGTTCACAGTTGGTGGTAATTCATTTTCTGTTAAGGAAAACAACCTTGTCATTATCAACCCAAATGTTGAGCACACAGAGACTTCTCTGAAATCTAGCCCTTTGGAATACATCGTTTTAGCTATCGAAAATCTTTCATTTTCCTTCGGGCCAGAGGAATCAGAAAATAGTTTTAAGATCTATAACTTCAGCCCATACAGGCAAGAAACTGAATTTTATCTGAAGGCTTTGTTGAAAGAAATCAAGGTTAAAGGGTTAAAATACGAAACTATATGCCAAGATATCCTGGAAATATTGATTATAGAGATGATTCGCCATACTAACTATTCCTTATCAATTTCTTCGTCCAATACTTACTCCAAAAAAATCAATAAAGAATGTGGTACAGTAAAGCGCTATATAGATGCCAATTATAAGCAAAACATCACTCTTGATCTGCTTTCTAATATTAGTCATATGAGTAAATATTATTTGATCCACTCTTTTCAAAATTTTACCGGTTTTTCACCTATAAGTTATTTGATTAAAAAAAGGATTGATGAGAGCAGAGCTTTGCTTGAAAGTGCAGATTATTCTATCGCTCAAATTTCTGAAATAACTGGTTTCTCCTCTCCTTCTTATTTTTCTCAGGTATTTAAAGGACAAGTAGGTGTATCTCCTGCCGAATACCGTAAAAATTTTAAAATTCATCAAGCCACATAACCACTCTCCCCCTTATTTTCAATCATCAGATGGTTTTATATATTATACTCCAATCACATCTTTGACTTAAGGTATAGGCAACAATAATTTCGAGTCGCATCTTTTCACAGAATTAGCGCTTACAGCAGTGAACAAAGCGTTTTCCAGACTTGATCAGGTAAGTATTCTCCGCCTCATAGCCGCCGAAATGCCACTGTGACCGGACTAGTCCTGCATACTTGGAAAGAGAAGACTGTAACTGAAAGCGGCTGATATTGCTGATTTCTGCGATGATAGAGTACAATAAAGTT
>DNNJ01000093.1 GCA_003487955.1 Clostridiales bacterium
TTCAATGGGCAGATCATTCAGAACCCTGCTCCAGCTACTGTTGAACTTGTAGAGCGAGACGCTGATCTTGCCCTGATGCTCTGTTTTCTGTTTTTCGATAAAGTTGTTGAATCCACCAATTACATCTGATTCTGTACCCTGCATGGATCCGCTTTCGTCAATCACGAAAATGATTTTCAAATAATTCTCTTTCATATCTTTGCTGTTTTAAATGTTGTGCAGCAAATGTATGTTAATTAACCACCGGGCGGGGAGTTTCACAAGCCTTGTAAACGCGATGTATGTTCGTGGATGACCAACTCCCTGTCAAGAGTGATTTTCTTGGGTTCACCCCGGCGACCTGTGATGTAGTAGTTCTCAGCAATTTCTTCCGATACAACTCTCAGGAATGCGATTCTTATCTGGGAGCACTTCTCATTTATCGAGTTGTCATACGGATCGGTCACCCGTATGATGCTTTCCCTGGCTTTATCAGGACTTTCCCGAAGTGTGATGTTCTTGTACAGGTTCATCAGTTCTGCCTGGTAGGAGGGCAACTCTTTGAAAAGGATCCCTTCAGGGTGTTTCAGGAACAATAGGTATAGGGCTTTCGGCAATGGACTCATCTTTACCTCTTTCATTTCGTAGTCCATCAGATAAATCTTGTAATCTTGTGTGATTCTCAAACGACTCAGTTTGCGGGTTGTTTTTTGTAGCTCTTCAAGGAATTCAATCAGTTTCGACAAGTAACCCGCTTCTTTTAACTCATTAATGCTTTTCATGAGATCTCTTGGAACCTTGAATGCAGCACTGTTAAAATTTGCGTCTGCAAGGTCATTGCCATATTCTTCTCCATCTTCAGAAAATATGCCGGAAAAGGTATTATCCCCCATCCTGAACCTGATGCCGGAATCTTCATCCTCACGGATTTCATTCTTGTTTTTTATCCATTCTATTTTTTCGAGAATTGCATCAATCTGTTTGGACAGATCTTCTCGGCTAAGCTTTTTAATTGGAGGGACAAGTTCAAAACAATACCCCTCATCATCCGTTTGAGAGATGTAGACAAAGGCCGGTCTATCGGTAATGATGTTGTATTTCTTTTTGATCTCTTCAGTCAGTTTCCTTAAATCTGCATGAATGTAATTACTGATGTAAGGATGATTATAAGACATCATTCTCTGAAAACCCTTATCAAGGAGTAGCTTTGGCAGATAAATAAATGGTATTCCGGTTTCTTTCCTGAACCGTTTTTGAATGAATGAATATTTTTTTACGATAGCTTGGTTAAATGGATCATCGGTACCGGATGAAAGGTAAATGATTGCTTCTGATTCGTATGGATGCATAGTGATATAAGATTAAGAAGCTCTAAAGTTAGGATAATTTCTTATGAAACCGGTAGAATCTCATTTGTTTTCTTCACAAGCCCTCGAAAATTGATTTGATAATCCACTAAACGATACTTTTCATATTAAATTATATCAACATTTAAAATTATGAATAATGGTAAATATTGTTTTTTTGTATAAAATAATGCGGTACTTCTTTCATTCTTTTCTAACGTGCATACGGACAAAAAATGAGTATTGAAGTTTTTATTGCGATATTGACTTTTGGAATAATGTGTATGTCAATTTAACTGTCAGATTAAATCAAAACTTATTCATTTAATCCAAAAGATTATCAATCACATCTCTTTTGATGCTTAAATCTTTATCACGATAACGGACAAATGCCTTGCTTCCCTCTGCATGTCCACTCATAGATCCAATAAGGTTAGGGTCTTTTACCTGCGAATAGAGATTACCTATAAATGTTCTTCTTGCAATGTGTGAACTTGCAATTTCGTTGAGTGGCCGTTGTTCTCCAACTTTCGTCATGGGGTTATACCATGTTACTATTCGATTTACTCTTGCCAATGTGAATATATCTTTTAAAGCTTCGTTATATTTTTGCGGAGATATAAATGGAAACAATCTTTCACCTGGTTGATTACTATATTTTTCAACTAACTTCATTGCCTTACTTGACAGTGGAACTTGGACATTTCTTGGATTATTATTCACCATTTTGCTTGCTATATAGGTAAGCACTTTATTATTAATGTTCTTTTTCTTCAATTTTATCAAATCTCCTACCCTACATCCGGTTAGGCATTGAAAAATGAATATGTCACGTTGCACCGAAAGTTTATCATTGAAAGAGAAATTGTATTCTGCAATCTGGTTGCGTTCTTGTTTTGTTAAGTAAATAGGCGTACCATACTTTGCTGTGCCAATCTCATAATTCTCAAATGGGTTGTTGGATGTTTTGCCCTTCCGGTTTAAATAGTTGAAAAATGTGCGCACCTTTTTCAAAATACCTATAACTGTATTTTCAGACCTCTTCTTGGGTAATTCTCGATTGTTCAATGAAATATAAATTTCTGGATTGATATTTGAAAGTTTATGTTCGTTGTGAAGAAAATTTCTGAACTCACGTAAATGATCTTCGTTGAATGTGTGGATATTCAGCTGGAGATTTTTATACTTCTCATACCTTTGCAATTGACGTTTAACCACATAGTAATGTCTTCTTCTAAGTACAGATATATCCAATGACTCAGCAAAGTCATCATATAATGTAAAAAATGTTTCTTCAGTGTTTGTCTGTTTCCACTCCGTATTGTATTTCATATTAAAAAAATCAGACAACCACTCTTTACTTGGTTCTCCATTGTAATCATTATACGCTTGAAAGATTTCCATTTTTAGGTCCAAAATCGAATTATTGAAATCCAACCTCTTATCAGTATCAAAAGGTATACGGTCCTTGATTTTTTCTTTCTTGGCATCCCACTCGTTTGAATATACGGTAAGATTACTAGTGCCGAATAATTGTTTATCTCGTCCATCGATTAAACGAAATCTAACATTGCAGAGTATATTGCCGGATTTGTTGGTTCTGATGAATGCTTTTATCGTAGCCATAACAGATGTTTTAAAAATATTATTATGCAAATATATATAACTTGCACGACATTTGCACGACATCTATGAAAATTAAAGAAACAAAAATGAAAACATTTAAGACCTAAATAATTTTATGATCTTTTAAATAAAGGATTTCCGAAACATTGCCCATTTAATGAGTTTTCATATTATTGCCTTAATGTGACCCCTCCGGGGGCACAATAATCGCAAAACAGGACGAAAAGGATTTCATTACGAAATCCTTTTTTTGTATTTTT
>DNNJ01000275.1 GCA_003487955.1 Clostridiales bacterium
TACACAAAATTTGGGATAGTCTCAAAAAAGAGGGATAGCCGATCACGGTTATTCCTCTTCTTTTATCCTATGTTTCTCTTTCATGAGTCAATTTTTTGTTACCGAACAATTGCACTTTTTTTACAACCTTTTTGAAAGAAACATAGTATTCATGCGGCTTTATTGGATTTCACCGAACACGTTACCGAAATTCTAGTATTTATCCTTTATTATAAAAAGCAGTAACCGCCTTTAAGGTAGCTACTGCCTTTTGTTTATTATGATTTACCTCGTAATGCTGTTACTAGGCTGGAAACTAATTCTAAATTGGAATCTGATAATCCAGTAGTATCAATGTACCGCTTCTTTTCTAAACCCAGTAAATAATCTGTCGTTGTGCCAAACAAAAAGGCCAGCTTGATCAGAATTTCATAGGAAGGATAACGTGTGGCGGTTTCATAGGCGCTAACCATTGATTTTGTGATACCTAAACGCTCTGCCAGTTGGGACTGGGTTAAATGCTTTTGTAGCCTCAGAGTTTTCAGCCTGCCTCCTATGTCAACCATTACTAGCACCTACCTTATACTGGTAGTGTACCTAAGTGTAATAAACTATTGGTTGACTATTATGCGAATATTAGTTGACTTCACGGTATGGCAGGTGTAAAATCTAGGATGGAATTTTAAAAATATGAAAAATAAGCGTAGAATCTATTGAATTATTTTCCTGTAAGGCATAAAATGTGAATAAAATATGAAGATGAGAGGAAAATGAAAAATGTACTGTCCTAAATGCGGAAAAGAGCTTGTGAAAGATGAGAAAATTTGTCCCACCTGTGGTTTCGACATCAGCACTATAGATTCAGATCTTAGTGAGCCACAATCTGAAACTACGGCTATATCTGAAATTCCACAGGATCAGACAAAATCACAAACGCAAAACGAACATATCAAAAAACCGTTTAACACAAGATTGTTTGTCTTTGCTGTGCTGGCGCTAGTTACAATAATTATGTCATTTATGGCTGCAAGTAATATTTCAGATGGTGGCTATCAAATCATGCAGATTCAATCCGTTGGCGGTAAAACGCTTGAAGAAGCATACTATCAGCAACTAGGAAATATATATTCCGGCTACGCTATGTTTGTCAGGGTATGCGGTATTTTCTTTGCGTCTGTTCTAGTCGGATTTGGGCTGAACACATCAAAAGGAAAGTAGGTCTTTCCATTGAAAGAGTGCATAAGATGTCATAAGAAATATACCGATGATTTCGATTATTGCAGTATATGCGGAGGTAAACTTAAACCAATACATTTAAATTATGATTTTATAAAGCACACTTGTATTATTGTCTCTTGTTTTATTGTTTTAGTCTGTGGAGTTGGTTATACAATACATGAGAATAACAAGTTTAATAATATAAAACAAGAAATGCAGACAGATCAAGCAAATAACTTAATCAATGATCTTGCCTCCAAACCATTAACAAGCGATTTGGAAATAGAATCTGGTTGGACTTGGAAAGTTGATGGGAACTATTCTTATATAGATGGGTCTGTGAAGAATACTAGTAGTGACAAGACAATTAATTATTTTGAGGTTGGAGCGAATTATTTAGATGCAAGCGGTAATATAATAGATTCTGATTATACAAATGACGGGCAACCGCTTTTACCTAATGAAAGTCGAAAATTTGAAATAATGCATAAATATGATGGCAGCTATAATAAAGTTTTACTTCATATACAAGAGGTAAGTTAGGGAGATGAACAATAAATGTATTGCGGTAAATGCGGCAAAAAGGTTCCTAATGGTTGTGATTATTGTATGTACTGTGGTACAAAAGTCAATTTAGATGAACAAAACAAAACTATCGTCAGGAGTAAAGTGTTTAATAAGAAAAAACTTTATATATTGATTGCTGTATTTTTTCTTGCCTTTTTATCTTTAATTGGTGGATATTTTCTATTTTTCAATTCCCCTAAAATCGAAGGGAAATATTATAGCTTATATGCAGATAAAGGATATATAGAATTTTCTAAGGATGGCACATATAAGGAATCTATGGAGGATGACGATAGTGCTTTCAATGGAACATGGACAATTGAAAGTGGATATTTAATTTTAAAAGATAATTTACTTGGCACAGAAGATAAAACAACGATTTATAAGAATTATATAGTTTATAGTAAATATATTTACAAAGGTAATATACCGTCAGGAACAAAATTTGATGCTATTTGTACTTATGATAATAATAATGATCAGTACATATTCAATAGTGATGGAACAATGAAGTATATAAATAGCGGTAAAGTAAATAATGGAATATATTCACGGAACGGCGAAATAATTACATTTCATTTTAATGATGATGATCAAACATATAAATTGCTCATATACGGTGGAGGTGTTGACAACAGTGTTTATTACAAAAAATAAATAGATTTGATCTAAGATTTCACCTGAATGGCAAGGCATTTAACTCCAACATACAGACATTTAAAAAGGTTGTGATTAGAATGGTCGGCTTTCAGCAAGGAGACTATTATTTTGGCGCGGCTTTATCACTGTTTTTGAAGCACAATTTAGATTCTCGGCCTTCGCTCATTAGCGATACTGATAAAAAATCGCAGCTTATAAAATTATGTACAGATCAAAGTAACGATTTTTACATATATATGAAATTTAGGTCGGATTATAATCCAAAAACTGATTCGTCCGACTTGACTAGTTGGACGTTCCCCCTATATGAGAAGGATAAGCAAAGGATTGAGAAAATTATTAATGATGGGATTCCAATTTTCATTTTCCTCATATGTGGATACCAAAATGAGGAAACCGGAGAAATTGCCGTATTATGCAAACAAGATTATGATCAAATCAAAAACCAAGATTCTGTTACACTTAATTTACGAGGAGATAGACCGAAAAAGTTCCTTATACATACTGGAAGAGCGCAAAATAAAACATTTAAGATTGATCGAAATAGGATACAAAAGAATTTTCAAGCGATGATTAGATGATAATCAATTTCAATAGGGTATACCCATATGACAATATAAAATTTATGTCATATGCATGGATAAAAGATATTGAAATATATTTCAAAATTAATCTATATCCTATTGACACATTCTTTGATTGATGGTATAATTTGAGTACAAAATCAATCAGAGAGCGGTTTATTATGAAAGTCGGTTATATCAGGACATCAACAGCGGAGCAGAACACAGCGCGGCAGGAAGCATTGATGCAGGAACTAGGCGTTGGTAAAGTCTATGTAGACCAATTAAGCGGTAAGAATACCGAGCGTCCACAATTACAGGCTATGCTGAATTATGTCCGTGAGGGCGATACGGTTATTGTTGAATCTATCAGCAGATTTGCGAGGAATACGAAAGACCTGTTAGAGCTAGTTGAACAACTGAACAACAAACACGTTAATTTTGTCAGCAAGAAAGAAACTATTGATACCGATACCCCGTCAGGAAAATTTATGTTGACTGTTTTCGGAGCTATGGCACAGCTTGAAAGGGACTATATCCTAGATCGCCAGCGTGAGGGCATAGCGGTTGCAAAGGCCGCAGGAGTATACAAGGGCAGGCAGCCTATAGACGTCGATACAAAAGTATTTGAGAGCATTTACAGGGCATGGAAAGCCGGAGATATTACAGCAAAAAAGGCTATGCAAAAGTTAGACTTGAAACCTAACACATTCTATCGGAGAGTAAAAGAATTTGAAAAC
>DNNJ01000334.1 GCA_003487955.1 Clostridiales bacterium
CTGGTTTAATTTGAGAATTGACAGCTAGTTGATATAGATTTGGCATCGTATTTTGATACGGTAAACCATGACAAGTTAATAGGATTGATTCACAAGGAAGTCAAAGATATTAGGGTAATATCCCTCATAAGAAAGTATCTTAACGCAGGAGCCATGGTAAATGGAGTTGTGACATCAACAGAATTAGGAGTCCCTCAAGGTGGAAATTTATCTCCTCTTTTAAGCAACATAATGCTTAATGAGCTTGATAAAGAACTTACCAAAAGAGGTTTAAGATTTGTTAGATATGCTGATGATTGCAATATTTATGTAAAGAGCAAAAGAGCCGCTGAGCGAGATATGGAAAGCATAACTAAGTTTATTGAGTGTGACCTTAAATTGAAGGTTAACACAGATAAAAGCAAAGTGGATAGACCTTGGCGTTGTAAATTTTTAGGATACTCCTTTTACTTATCAAAAGGAAAAGTAAGGATGAGAGTTCATGAGAAATCAATAAAGAAATTCAAGGATAAATTGAAGAATTTAACTGGTAGAAGTAAGATTAAAAACATTAAGCTTACATTGGAGAAGATTAAAGAATCAGTTGTAGGGTGGATAAACTACTTTAAGCTGGCTGATATGAAATCCTTGATGAAGAATATTGACGAGTGGTTAAGACGAAGAATCCGTATGTGCTACTGGAAGCAGTGGAAGAAAATCAGTACAAAATTCAATAATCTAAAGAAACCTGGTGTTTCAAAACACAAAGCATGGGAATTTGCTAATACAAGAAAAGGGTACTGGAGAGTTTCCAATAGCCCTATCTTAGCAACTTCTATTACTAACACCAAACTTGAAAAAGCTGGGTTAGTATCTTTACTTCAAATATACACATCGAAATGTTAATTCTATTGAACCGCCGTATACCGAACGGTACGTACGGTGGTGTGAGAGGACGGTAATTAAATTAATTAATTACCTCCTACTCGATTGTAAAGAAAGTCTGGCATCCGTTGGTTGCCGCTCTCCTCCGCTTCTGACTTTTTGACTCACCATCAAAAATTCAGAAACGGAGGACAAGCCATATGGCAGAAAATAAAGAATATAGAATCAAGGTACAGGGTCAATTTTCGATGAGATTATGAGCATTATAGGGGCTGGGTGCCGGTATCCATATTTACCTAACTTCTCATTTTTTTGTTTAAATATAAAATATATATTGACAACAGGTGTACTATGATATATAATACAGCTATTGTACTACGTGTGCTAATACACTTGTAACAAAATTTTGCAGGAGAAAGTTATGAAGGAGATAAAAATTGTTTTAACTCAAACAAATACAGTTATATCTAAAACTTTAAAGGTACTTTCCAAAAAGCCATACAATCATATTTCAATATCCTTTGAAGATGATTGCACTACAATGTTCAGCTTTGGAAGAAAAATTACCTGGTTTCCTTTAGTGGGAGGATTTATAAAGGAGGATATAAACAGCGGTGTGTTTAAAATGCATCCTGAAACTAAATGTAAAATATATAAATTTGAAGTAACGAATGAAGATTATAATATTATTTCCATGCGGCTGAATGATTTCTTAGCTGAACCCGAAAAATACAGGTATAGTTTTTTGAATGTTTTTTTAATTCGGCTGAACATACCATATCAAAGGGAATACCATTATGTTTGTTCCAGTTTTGTATCTTATTTGCTAAAAGGAATAATCCCCTTTAATAAGGAAATATCTCTTGTTATCCCGGATGATTACAATAACTTAAATCTAAAACCGGTATATGAAGGTCGATTGTTTGAATATGTAAGCAATTCGGTTGCTTGCATCAGTGTTTAACCGGAGGTGTAAGAATTGATTCGAATTGATAATGATAATCCAAAAGCCATTTATGAACAAATTTATGATGAGATAATAAGGCTTATATTTTCTAAGTCCTTGAAGCCGGATGAAAAACTGCCTTCTGTCAGAGAATTGGCGTCAATGATAAGAATCAATCCAAATACTATCCAAAAAGCATATAAATACTTGGAAGAAGATAATTATATTTACAGCGTAAAGGGTGTAGGAAACTTTGTAAAAGATGCTGATGAATTAAGGAATTTACATATAAAAAATATGAAGGATGAATTATATAATGTAGTAAGCTCATTAAAAGAACTTGGGTTAAGGGACGAAAGAATAATTGAAATAGTCAAAGAAATTTTAGCTCCAAGCATAAAAGGAGGCAATAATGTTAGCGATAAATAATTTAAGCAAGAAATTCGGAGACTTTCAGGTTTTAGAAAATATAAGCATTAATGCCGAGAAAAGCCAGATTTATGGGTTAGTAGGTTCTAACGGCTGCGGAAAAACAACTACATTAAAGCATATAATGAAAGTTTATAAACAAGACGAAGGGTACATAACTTTTGACGGGGAAGAGGTTGACGAGAACTCAGGAATAATAAAGGATTTCTATTATGTTCAGGATACTTTGTACTTTCCCTATCAGTATACATTGAACAAATTATTCCAATACGAAAAGCTGATGTATAATATGTCTGAAGAAAGATTTGAATACTTGCTTAAATACTTTAACATAGATAAAAACAAAGTATTGAACAAAATGTCAAAGGGTCAAAAAAAGCAGGCAGCATTTGTTTTGTCCATAGCAGCTCAGCCAAAGCTATTGTTGCTTGATGAAATTGTAGATGGATTAGATGCAGTAATAAAAAGAAAGTTTTGGGATGTTCTTATAAAGGAAATAATGGATAATGAAATGACTGTTATTATTTCCTCTCATGATCTGAAGGAATTGGATAATATTTGTGACAAAGTTGGTATTATGCATGAAGGCAGAATTTTAAGAGAAGAAAACCTTGAAAAGATGAAGGAGGATATTAAAAGAGTTCAGTTTGCAGTGGAGGGTGAATTTGACTCAGAGAAGTTAAAAGAGTTTAATGTGCTCCAGGTTGTAAAGCTCGGCAGTGTATTTATTGTAACAATGACGGGGAGTACGGAGGAACTTGAAAGGTATCTTAAAAACACATATACTCTTCTGTTGTTTGATAAGCTGTCAATGAGTCTTGAAGAAATATTTATTACGGAATTAGGAGGTGTGGGTTATGGAAAAGAAAAATAACTTTATGCCGCTGCTGACATATTTAATTAAGGAAAAGAAAAATTGGGCACTTTTATCAACAGTTATAATTTTTTTGACAACACTTATAATACCGTATATTTTGAGAGCAGATGAAGAATTTTTCATAATGTTTGGTATAGTTGAGTTATTTATTTTAGTTTTTATAAACTGTTTGGTTGATAACAGTTTTCTACACAATGAATCAAAGTTAACATATTACAGGTCAAAGCCGGTGACTTTAAGCAGGCAGATAATAATAAATATAGTGACAAATGCAGTTTTTACCGTATATTTATTGGCTCTTATCGTTCTGTCAGTGGTTTTTCAGCGGTTGGACTATGAAATACTTGAAGTGTTTAAAATGCTTATTCCCTGGTTATCAGCAATCATACTTCTTGCATCCTTGTCGTCAATATTGTCAGGCAATACATTGATGGCAGGTGCAATGACAATATTTAACTTTTGCCTCCCGCTGATTATCCTGCTGGTTACAATGTTTATATTCTCAATATTGGAAAATATAGTGATAGGATTCAGTGCAGATGTTTTAAATGATTACTTTATTAATAATATTTACAGGCTTGACTATTTGTACTTCACCAGGTACGTGGATAGTAAATCAATAGATTTGGCATATTTGCTTTTGTTGCCTATTATATTAATATTTATATCTCTTCTGCTTTATAAATTTATAAAAAGAAGAAAAAACGAAAATACAGGGTTTATTGTATTCAATGGATTTAAATATTTTGTGGCGGTGCTTGCATGTTTGATAATACCTGCATCATTTTCAATAAGCTTAGCAAGATATACTACTATGGCAAACAGAATAATAATTTCAGCTTTATTGGCAGTTCTGTCATATTATATAATAATTGCATTTATAGAAAAATCATTTAAAATATCAGGCTCATCAATAAAGGTGTTTATAGTGAGCATGG
>DNNJ01000336.1 GCA_003487955.1 Clostridiales bacterium
GAATTTATTGTTATTTCTAACTCTCCTTCTTTATACCCTGCCTGTTCTAGTAATTGTTTTGCCTTTTCAGGATTATATTCATACGTAGTATTTTTTACATGCCCTAATATTTCGTCAGGCGTTATTGAATTCAAAGTACGTCCAAGACCATTTTGAGCAACTTCGAGAACATCCTCTTTATTTATTGCATAATTCATAGCCTGTCTTACCAACTTATTATCAAATGGCTCTTTTTCTACATTCATTGCTAAATACCAAATATGATTAGCTAATTTTTCAATTATTACTAAATCTGAGTTTTCATTTACCCTGTTATAATCATTCGTATCTAATGATACAACTAAATCAACATCTCCTGCTTCTAATCCTATAGTTCTACTTGATCCCTCCGGAATTACCCTATATACTAATTTTTCAAAATCACTAACACCATCTTTATCAAAATAATCATCAAATTTTTCTAATACAATTTCATTACCTGATTGCCAACTAACAAATTTGTAAGGTCCTGATCCATTTATTGTTTCAAAATTTCCGGAGTCGATTTGTTTTTTTGATAGAATAGAACAGCCTGGATGTACTAAATTACCCATAAGTGGTGCAAATGGAACTTTAGTATTAATAACTACTGTATAATCGTCTATCACATCTACTTTTTCTACCTGATTCACTACATATGATACTTTTGGCATCTGAGTTGCACGCTCTATACTAGCCTTTACATCTTCAGCTTTCATTTCTGAACCATCATGGAATTTTACACCTTCAAAAATCTTAATCTTTAGTTCAGTATCAGAAAGGTATTCCCACTCTTCGGCCAACTGTGGGATTGTATTCATATCTTCATCATATGTAAATAATCTGCTTGTTATCATATTGGTTACATATGCCGTAATTGTCTCATTATGTCCTGCCGGATCTAGTGCTGTTATATCCATCTCAATAGCTACCGTCAGCGTATCGTCTTCATCTTTCCCGTTTGAAGTATCTTTTTCTGCTTCTACAACATCTTCAGGACCTTCATTGTCAGCTTCCTGGACAGTATCTTGTCCTCCACATGCTGTAAATACAGTTAATGAAAATACTAAAATTAATATGATTATTTTTTTTATATTCATTTCCTTCTCCTTTCAATTTTTCATCTGCTATTTAAGGTCCAAAAATTTTATTGAAAATAATTTTCCGTAATAAATATTTCTTAACCTTCATCATAGCCATAAAAATTAACATAAATGATTATTGTGTATGATTTAGTTGTATGACATCTTATATACCTTACAGTTTTGTTTATTATAAAGTATAACAATAATGATATTTTAACAATTTTCGCTTTACATATCATCATTTGCATTATATGTCTTAAAATACTACTTGTTTATAACCTCCTTTCTCATCTTTTATAATTTTTAATACCTCCTTCCGTTTTTGGTTAAGTTATTTTAGTGTAAATTAATGGTAAATTATAATCGACTGATACTGTAGTTCACTGATAATGTTTTCCCTCATTGCTGATACTAAATTAATAAATATTATTTCTATGTTCAGTAAACTTAGGCAGGACAAATGCTGTACTATACTTATGTCTTTGTTAAGTTTAGAATTAATATAAGTTCATTTAAATAACCCTTCTTTTCATTGCTCCCTATTGTAATAATGCAAAATTCATGCCAAGGCTAAATATGCTATTATTTATCGTTTATGTAATTTATTGATAATAACAAGGTGTATATGGTTAATATTATAACAACCATACGCACCCATATATTGATACGATATTGACAAAATTATGCCTCAAGGAATTATGAGCAAAATGCTACTTTTTTTTATAAGAACAGTTACTTGCCTTGCTGCATCCTGAACATCCGGAGCAGCAGCCGCTTCCTTTTTCCTTTTGTTTTTTCATAACTTTAATTACTGCTGCAACAATTATAACAATAATTAAAAAAATTACTCCATCTGCTGTATTCATATTATCCTCCAATCAAGCTGCCAATTTGATAAAAAGCCGCTCCTGCCATATATGCAGTAACCGTCTGATATAAAGCAGTCAAAAGAGCATACTTCAATGAGCCAAGCTCCCTTCTTGTTGCTGCAAAAGCAGCTACACAAGGCATGTACAATAAAACAAAGGTCAAAAATGAAAATGCGCTTAAAGGTGTGAATATTGTATACAACACTTCTGAAAGCTGAACATCTGTAACAGCACCTGTCAATACGCTCAAAGTGCTTACAACTGCTTCCTTTGCTGTCAATCCGGTAATAAGTGCTGTTGAGGCTCTCCAGTCATTAAATCCTAATGGTATAAAAATAGGTGACACAATGGAGCCTAAGAAAGCAAGTATGCTTTTTGAGCTGTCTTCAACAATGTCAAATGACCAGTTAAAGCTTTGCAAAAACCATATCACTATGGAAGCCAAGAATATTATTGTAAATGCTTTTTGAATAAAGTCCTTAGCCTTTTCCCACATATGAATTAAAACATTTTTTCTTGAGGGTATTCTATAGGCAGGAAGTTCCATTACAAACGGCACCGGCTCTCCCTTAAATATTGTATTCTTTAATAACAACCCTGATAATATTGCAACAACAATACCCATTACATACAGTCCAGTCATAACGGCTGCAGCCTGGTCATGAAAGAAAGCCACGGTTATCATTCCGTAAATAGGAAGTTTCGCGCTGCATGACATAAAAGGTGTCAAAACGATTGTCATCTTTCGGTCTCTTTCACTTGCCAATGTCCTTGTTGCCATAATAGCAGGAACACTGCATCCAAAACCAATAAGCATAGGAACAAATGACCTTCCCGATAACCCGATTTTCCTTAAAAGTTTATCCATCAAAAATGCTACCCTTGCCATATAACCGCTGTCTTCCAAAATTGATAAAAAGAAAAACAAAATTACTATAAGCGGCAAAAATGATAATACACTTCCAACACCTGCAAATATACCGTTAATCACCAAAGAGTACACCCAATTGCTTACATCAAAAGCAATCATTATATTTGATACAATTTCAGTAAATCTGCCGATTAATATTTCTAATAATTCCTGAAGAGGAGCACCTATAACATTAAATGTCATCCAAAAAATAAAAAACATTATTCCAAAAAATATAGGTATCCCAAAATACTTATGTGTCAATATTTCATCGAATTTTTCGGAGCGCTGCTGCTCCTTTGTTTCCTGCTTTTTAATTACTGCCTCTGAACAAATCTTTTCAATATAGCAATATCTCATATCTGCTAAGGCTGCTTCTCTGTCAGTTTTTAAAGCTTCCTCCATATCTTTAACCACGTGCTCTATAATGTGCATTTGATTTTCCGTTATTTTTAAGCTTTTAAAAGTAGGCCCGTCTCCTTCTACAAGCTTAGTTGAGGCAAACCTTGTAGGATAACCTGCATCTTCTGCCTGGTCAGCAATTAAGTGTGAAATGGAATGTATGGCTTTATGCACTTCACCTACACAAAAATCATGCTTCTTAGGACTTGAATTTTCCTTTATTGACCTTATGACAACATCAATCAGTTCAGATATTCCTTCACCTTTGCTTGCAGATATAGGAATTACAGGTATTCCCAAATGAGAGGATAATTTTTGTACATCTATGGAATTGCCGCTAGCTGTGACTTCATCCATCATATTTAATGCAATAACCATAGGAATGGATAACTCCATAAGTTGAAGCGTCAGGTATAAATTTCTTTCAATATTTGTTGCATCAACAATATTTAAAATTAAATCAGGTTTCTCTTTAAGTAAAAAATCTCTGGTAACAACCTCTTCCATTGTATATGGAGACAAAGAATAAATCCCCGGTAAATCCACTAAGAAAATATCCTTGTATTTTTTTAATTGACCTTCCTTTTTTTCTATTGTCACACCTGGAAAATTGCCAACATGTTGATTACTTCCTGTAAGTTTATTGTATAAAGTAGTTTTTCCTGAGTTTTGATTTCCTGCAAGTGCAATCACACTCATACGTCAAATACCTCTTTCAGTTCTATTTTTGCTGCTTCATCCTTACGTATTGTCAATACATAACTTCTCAGAGATAATTCTATGGGATCGCCCATGGGCGCAACCTTCCTGACTTTTACACAGGTATTTGGTGTCAGACCCATGTCAAGAAGTCTTCTTCTTAATAAACCTTGCCCGCCTATCGAGGAAATAACTCCGCCTTGACCCGGCTTTATATTATCTAATGTCATATGATCCCTCCAAATTTCGATATTGATAATCACTATCATTTAGGTAATTTAATTATACTTCTATTGATAACCATTGTCAATAAGAATTAAAAATGTTTTTTACCATTTTTCTACATCGTGTTACTATTCACAGTCGATTTT
>DNNJ01000036.1 GCA_003487955.1 Clostridiales bacterium
AAAGAGACGTGAAGAGATTCGCTCCCGTTGGATGAAGATGATGGGAGAATGGCCGCCTGTATTGGATCAGCAGGAATTTGAAATTATCGGCAAAGAGAAAAGGGAAGATTTCATGCAGTACAAAGTGCGATTTTACTGGACATCCAATGAACAAACGGAAGGCTATTTGCTTGTTCCCGATAAGAAAGGTAAAAAACCTGCTGTTATTTCTGTTTTCTACGAACCTGAAACAGCTGCGGGAATAGGCGGAAAACCCTACAGGGATTTTGCTTACCAGCTGGTTAAAAAAGGATTCGTTTCCCTTTCCCTGGGTACTTCTGAGACAACGAAAAACAAAACATACTCCATCTATTATCCAACCAGAGAGAATGCGACCATCCAACCCTTGTCTGCATTGGCCTACGCTGCAGCAAATGCACTGGAAGCCCTGTCAAAAGTAGAGGACGTGGATCCGGAACGTATAGGAATTGTAGGGCATTCATACGGAGGAAAATGGGCTATGTTTGCCTCATGCTTGTACGAGAAATTCGCTTGTGCAGTGTGGGTTGACCCCGGCATTGTTTTTGATGAAACCAAGGGGTCTGGTGTAAACTACTGGGAACCGTGGTATTTGGGTTATTATCAACCGCCTTGGAATCAAACCTGGAGCAAGACAGGAGAAAACGCCAGGGGATTATATCCAAAACTTAGAAGAGAAGGATACGACCTGCATGAGCTTCATACCCTGATGGCCCCCCGTCCTTTTCTTGTTTCGGGTGGATCGTCAGATCCCCTTGAGCGCTGGATCCCGCTTAACCATACCATTGCGGTTAATAAATTGTTGGGATATACTCATCGGGTTGCTATGACTAATCGACAGGAGCACTCGCCAAATAAGGAATCTAATGAAATAATTTATTATTTTTTCAATCATTTTCTAAAAAGATAATATATTTATCAAGCTCCTCACTTTCTTCTGAATTACAAAGAAAGAATCATTACCGAGTTTGTTACGTTTATTGTGGAAACATTTTCATAAAATTAAACTTTCGAGGCTTATACATTCACTTTCTTTGTAACGAGATAACCCCAACAATACATTTAATAAATAGTTAAAGCTATATGTTGTCCAATTTAAAAACTACAAGGACACCTAATCTGAGACAATTGAAAAAGGTAAGAAAAAGTTTTACACATCAAAAAAATAAGCTAAACGAATATTATATCCTCTATATACAATGGTTAACGTGACAGTAGACAATTCCTATGAAATTTGAAAAATTCCATAAATAGAGAACTTTTAAATATTACAAAATAAAAAAAATAACAATAATTATGAAATCTATTACTTATGTTTTTATTTTATTTATCTCTATTCTTTTTATTGCTTTTTTATATGGCTGTGAAATAGAAGGAGAAACAGAAGTCGTTTATCCGGTTACCCCGGAAAAGAAAACAGAATGGTTAAATCGGATGAATGGTGATATAGAATCTTTGAAGAATATTATAGTAGCTATTCAAGAAAAAGATTCTGTAAAGCGTATCAGCATTGGAGATAACACCTACAAATTAGAATTTGTAAATACTCCACCAGTAGAAATTATTTTAGACAACGCTGCTTATACTGCTCCTTTAATCGGTGCCCATAAAATTGATAATAATTATTATTGGACTCAAGTGATTGGAACAGGAACATCTGCGACTACTTTACTTAAAGGAGAAGATCGCTCTAATTACCCTATTAACAAGGAGGGAGTGACCCCTAAACTCGATATTACAGAAAATGGCACGTGGTCCATTACAATCAACAATATAGTAAAAGATATTTTTGATCCAGAGGGGAAGAAATTCAGGGCAATAGGCGTTAAATCCCTGTTTACCAGTATCTCTTTTGACACGGACAGTAATGCCACAATAGTCACCAATGAGTATCCCCAAAGGATACATGTACTTCCTAAATACAGACCTTTTACATTTAGACTCTTAGCCTCAACTACCGACACATTAAGAATTGCTTCCGGTTTTTCTATACCGGTAGAATTCTTAAGCTCAGGAATATCTTCTTTTGAATTTGTTTTACCTAGATCATGGTCTGCGGACTATACTTTTACAGAAGATAAAAAAGGTGGCTCCATAATCATTACTTCTCCTACGGGAATGGAGGCTGATTACGAAGAAAAAGGATCCGTAGAGATTATCGCTATTAATCAGTATGGAGATAAGCTTCATTCTAAAATTCCAGTGAGGTGCGAGGTTGGATTGGTCAATTATGCATCAGTTGAGTTCACAGACATAGCTCCGGGTATTGCCCTCAAAGCTGCTTCTTTCGTGTTCGCTGACGAATCATTTACCGAAGAACGAACAATTACGACAATAAAAGCTGATAACAAATTTAGAGCCATGCCTCCAGCTGGTTTCCCCCGATTCAACAAAGCTATATTTACAACAGAGGATAATAATACTTTTACCTATTATTTCCCCCCAACACAAACACTGGCTATCGGTGAACAAACTATATCGATTGCTCCTCCTCAATTATTATCTTATTGGCAAGGTGGTATAGTTATAACCATCAATGAAACACTTCCTCTTTCCGGCGTAGCAGCTTATCAAATATCAGGAAAGGTAATGTCCCCCGAAATTTCTCCTAAAGCAATACCATGGTTCCCTAATGGAAATGTGAACGTGACAGAAGCCATGAGCACGACTGATGGAGCATCTAATACAACAGCAATTATTAATGCCCTAGGAGGAATCGGAACATCGGCGAATTATATTGCGCGGTGGGCAATCCGTGTGAGAAGTGGAGGATATGCAGACTGGTATCTCCCGGTTGCAGAAGAATATTTAGCATTTTATGCCTTATTCTCTCAAGACAAAGTAGTTTTCAACGATTTAATGGAGTCTTTGGGAGGAAAAAGATTTATCTATGGCCAAGCATCTGGAAATCATAGAAATTTCTGGACATCAGAAAATATGAGCAATACACAGGCAAGGATGGCTGTAATAGAGGGAAGTGCTGCGGGTACAATTGCTGCTGGAACAAAAATATATGGTTGTTTTGGTTTGGCATTTAGAAAGTTTAATTAATAATTAAAATTGATAAAATATTTTTAATATGAGAAAAATATTAATAATGTTGACATTGTCATTATGTTTTACATATTCAATGGCAAATGTTACCGGAGAAATAAAAGGGTTGGTGATTGATGAGAATAATCTGCCATTACCGGGGGTTTCCGTCTTCGTAAAAGGATTATCTATTGGAACCAGCACTGATGTTGACGGTTTTTTCACCCTGAATATAAAAGATCCTAACTCTGTTTTAGTGTTTACTTTTGTAGGGTATAAAAGCCAAGAAGTGAGAGTAACGTCGAGAACCCTTAATGTAAAAATGGTCCCGGATGAACAACTCTTGGATGAAGTTATTGTGGTAGGCTACGGAACTCAACGGAAAGGGAGTGTAACAGGATCCGTAGCCCAAGTAAATACCAGAGAGATAATGCAATCACCGATTGGCACAATTAGTAATATGGTAGCAGGGAAACTACCAGGCCTTGTGTTTAAACAAGATAGCGGAGAGCCGGGTAGCGATGGAGCATCCTTAAATATAAGGGGAGCAAGCAGTTTCGCATCATCCAACAGCCCTGTTGTAATAGTAGATGGAATTCGTCGCTCATTTGATCAACTAGATCCACAAGAGATAGAATCGGTCACTATTTTGAAAGATGCGTCTGCAGCAGCAGTATATGGCCTACAAGCTGCAGCGGGGGTCATCCTCGTAACTACTAAAAAGGGAAGCGAAGGAAAGCCAAGGATTAAACTGTCCTCTTCATTGTCTTTAAGTCAGAGTACTATGTTTCCGGAATTTCTAAACGGTCCGGAATATGCATATTGGTATAATAAGGCACGGATGCTAAACGGGAAAGATCCTTTGTTTACCAATGAGCAGATAAACCTGATGATTAATGGCGACCCAGAAGGTAAATGGGGAAACACAAACTGGATTGATGAACTCCTTCAAACAGGAGAAACCCTCCATACCAATATAAGTATTGATGGTGGAAATGAAAATATTAAGTATTTTTTTACTGCAGGCTATTATGATCAGAAAGGAAGTGTGAAAAATATCGACTTCAACCGTTATAATTTTCGGACAAATATTGATGCCAAAATAAATAAGGACTTACGTGTTTCAGTGGGGATTGGGGGAAGAAAGCAGGATAAAATGGCCCCAACATTCAGTACAGAAAAAAATACATGGAATAACGTTTTTCAACAGGCTATGCGTGCACATCCTTACATGCCTAAAACTTATAACGGCTATCCCACCGGTAACAGAACAAACGGGCCTCTCGTGAGTCCCATATCAGCCATAGAGCAATCAGGCTATAGAAATAATCAGGCTAATTACTTTGAAAGTAACTTATCCGTTAATTGGGATTTACCATGGCTTACAAAAGGACTGTCGTTAAATTTTACCGGAAGTTATGACAATTCTTATACTTTTGCAAAGTCTTATCAGACTCCTTATAAAATAGCTCAAAGCTCTATAACTGAAACTGGGATAAACTATCAAATTGTAGATTCTTCAATCGGGGTATTTGGACAACTTGCGGAAAATTTTTCTCAAAGTGGTTTTTTAACACTGAATACAAATTTAAATTATAAACGAACTTTTGGAAAACATGGTTTCTCAGGTCTGTTACTGTATGAACAGTACAGGACAATATCAAATAATCATAAAATTACGGCAAGAGGTTTTGATTTTGTAGAGTTAGATGAGCTAAACTATGCTCAGGAGATTCACCCAAGCGCAGAGGCCTATGGTGGGACCAGTAGTATTGTTCCTAACGCGGGATTTGTGGGACGCGTTAATTATGCCTTTGATAATAAATACCTTTTTGAAGTATCCGGTCGCTATGATGGTTCTTACAAATTTGCCAGAGATAAGAGATGGACACTTTTTCCTGCGGCCTCAATTGGTTGGAGACTCTCCGAAGAAGATTTTTTTAAAGATGCAGTTCCTGCGGTATCCAATTTAAAATTAAGGGCATCCGTTGGTAAACTGGGTAATGACAGAGGTGTAAATTCATATATCTTTTTAAACACTTTAAGTCGAGTATCAAATGCTCCTTCTATTGTTATCGGAGATAATGCACAATTAGCTTATCAAACAAATTCTCTGGCAAATACTGATTTGAAATGGGAGACCGCAACTATTTACAATGCCGGATTCGAAGCCAATCTATGGAATGATTTACTAGGAATTGAGTTGGATGTATTTTATAAAGTCACAAAGGATATTCTGGAAAGTCAAGGAGGAACTTTTGCTCCATCCGTCGGAGGCTATTACCCTTCTACTATCAACACCGGAAAAACAGATAACAGAGGTTTTGAACTGGTATTGAATCATAATAACAGGATTGGCTCTTTCAACTATGGTGCTCGTTTCAATCTACAATGGCATAAAAATCGTTATTTAAGTGTTAGAGAAAGTCCTAATATTCAAAGTCATCTGGTAAGAAATGGTCGTGCTTTGGGAGAAAAACATGGATTAGTAGCATTGGGAATATTCCAGACAGACGAAGAGGCCCAGAACTGGCCCAGCATTTTTGGTGACAACAGAGCTGGGGATATTAAATATCTGGATGTTAATGGCGATGGGAAATTAACTTATCAAGATGATCGTATGTGGATTGCAGGCAGTAATGTTCCTAAATTATTTTCATCTTTAAACCTATTTGCAGATTATAAGGGATTCGATTTTTCAGTAATGTTTCAAGGGGCTGCCCTAACCGAATATGCCTTAAGTGGTTATTACCCTAGTATTGGATATGATAATACAGAATTCACATCTCCATTTTTCCAATTAGGTAACGCTCCAAAATATTTAGTGGAAAATTCATGGACACCCGATAATAAAAATGCTAAATATCCAAGGTTATCTGATATGAAAATACAGAATAACAAATGGGCATCTACACTATGGATCGTTGACGGATCTTACTTGAGATTAAAAAATACACAATTAGGGTATACAATACCGCGACAATTAATCTCAAAAATCGGGATTGATCGGTGTAGAGTCTATATTTCAGGAGGAAATTTATTTACATTGACAGAATTTCAATATATGGATCCGGAAGCACCCGATGTTTCAAACGGATTTTATCCACAACAGAAAGTTTATTCATTTGGGTTAGAATTAACATTTTAAAGGACTATGAAAATGAAAAAAAATGGTTATATTATAGCATTACTTGTTCTTGGACATCTCTTTATCGGGTGTAATGATTTCTTGGATCCGGATCCAAAAGACAGGGTAAGCGATCGACTATTTTGGCAAAATGAAGAATCTGCCAGTTTATACTTAAACTCACTTTATTTATATGTGCCTTCATACGGTAATTTTGGATCTTCCCAATTTAACGATGGTTTACTGACTGAGGGGATGACAGACATGTTAAAATACGGATCCTATTCAGCAGGAGGAGGAAATGCAAACCGGATTGTACTAAATCCTTACAACGTTACAGCCGATCAATCACAAGGATTGGTAATATGGACTAGTGCTTATACCCGGATTCGTCGTGTAAATGAGTTTTTGGCAACAATGAAGAAATATTCGGAATTTTCTGATGAAACAAATTTAAAACTCGAGGCCCAAGCTCGTTTTATTAGAGCATTTCTGTACTATCAACTCCTCTTACGGACAAACACCGTAATTCTATATGATGATTTACCCAAAGGCAATAATAAGCCTTTAAGTCCCGAATCGGAATGTTGGGACTTTGTTGAGCAGGATATCAATTTCGCAATTGAGAATTTACCTGTTCAATGGGAATCAGCCTATAGGGGTAGAATTACAAAAGGTGCTGCATATGCAATGAAATCCAGGGCCATGTTAGTAGCTAAAAGATGGAACAAATCAAGAGAAGCAGCTTTAGAAGCAATCAACATTAAGGATGAATCAGGTGCGCTTATGTATGAATTAAATAAAAGCTACAAGCAAGCTTTTTCTTCATATTTCTCAGGAAATAAAGAATCTATACTGGAATTCAGATATAAAGACCCAGCTCCATACCATACTTTTGACAGAGATTTTGCTCCTGCGGGAGATTGGGTAAATAATGGAGGTAAAGCGGCTCCTACACAGGAAATGATTGAAGAATACGAGTTGACCACTGGGGGTAAACCAGACTGGAGTAAATGGAGGAATAAAACAACTGAAACACCCCCTTACGAGCTGCTAGAGCCCAGATTTCATGCTTCTATCCTCTATAACGGTGCTCCATGGAAAGGACGAAGAATTGAGACATTTGTAGGAGGCAGGGATGGTTATGTTGAATATGGTTTTCAAGCTAATACATTTGGACGTACAGTTACAGGATACTATTTAAGAAAATATCTTGATGAAAGCATCGCAGATATTTCAACCCAATACAGTTTCCAACCATGGATTGAAATACGATTAGCTGAAGTCTATCTAAACCTGGCCGAAGCTTGTGCGATGCTAGGAGCTTCCTTTGAAGCAGAAGCAAACGATGCAATACGTAAAATAAGAGGTAGGGTAAATCTCCCTTATACTAACCTAACAGGACAACTCTTACTTGACGCTATTAAACAGGAGCGTAAAGTTGAATTGGCATTCGAAGGATTTTATTACTGGGATTTAAGAAGGTGGAGAGAGGCCCACATAAAATTAGACGGAGTCAGGTTCCACGGTATGAAGATTACGAAAGAAGAAGATATCCTGACTTATGAATATGCAGACTGTGATAAAGACGATAGAAAATTCCCTGAAAGATTTTATAATTTTCCAATTCCACCAGCAGAAATAGCAAACAATCTAGAAGTTAGTCAAATTAGTGGATGGTAAGATTACATTAATTACAACATTTTCTAATAAAAACATGTATGAAAACGATTAAATATTTTTTTGTTACAATAACATTCGCATTACTCAATTTTTTATTTGCTTGCGAATCACCCGATGAACTTATAGCATCACCCACGTCGGGATTAATCCTAATCTCTGCCCAATTTGCTGATGAATCGATCTCAGTTGAGCAGTTTGTACCTAAGCAAGAGGCTCCCTATGGTGATACAATAAGGATTCAATTTCCTTATTATTTTCCTCGTGGTTCCAGTACAAAAATAGATATATCCAGAATGAGAATGACAGCAACAATCCCTGTAAATGTAAAAATCAGGCCCGCACTAACAGTGATGGACCTCAATAACCCGAATGTTATTGAAGTCGTTAACTCTGATGGGACTATTGATAAACATGTAATTATAGGAGAGCTGATACAGTGAAAACAAGACAAATATTGATATATGCATTTATTGCATGTATATCCATTACAACAACTATTTCCTGTAAGGACAAGGAAAGTGAAATTTCATATTTCCATAAAGTAGATCCGGTTGTATCTGTCTATGTGACTTTTCCAAATAGTGAACAGCAATTTACGACAAGCCAGAAACGTCCTTTTGGAAATGAAATTAAAATTGATTTCCCCTATTATTATCCCGAGAACAGTGAAACAAGGATAGATGTATCTCAACTGAAACTATTTATTGAGTTTCACAAAGAGATTACCGTTTCAACAGTGGTTCCTGAAATTATAAATTTAGACAACCCTCTCGTCATTGATTATGTCAATGCAGACGGGACAAAGGAAATACTGACAATTACTGCGAATATCAGCAAGAATGGTGATGCTCGGATTACTTATTTTGCCCTACCCCAGGTGGAGGAATACGGACTCATTGTTGAATCTGTAAAAAAGATAGGAATCAATAAGAAAGGCAAAGATCTTTCAAATCAGGTACCGGAAATAAGAATTTCGGAATCGGCAACAATTTCTCCCGATCCATCAATACCCCAGAATTTTAATAATCCCGTTGAATATACGGTAACAGCTCAGGATGGAACAGAAATAAAATACGTGGTTGACAATATCGACCTGTTGGACAATTTTGATATGACAAGAGGAATCAACATTGCTTCATGGTTATCCACTCCAAAGTATTCGGGTGCACAAAGAATAGGTTTTTTTCAGGAAGCGGATGTAAAGCTTCTATCCGAAGCGGGCTTCGATCATATTCGTTTATGTATCGATGAAGTTGTCATGTGGGATGATGCAGGAAGAAAAATTTATCCTTATGCATTTGATTTATTGCACAACGCTGTCGAATGGTGCAGTAAACACAATATGCGAGTACTTGTAGATTTACATACAACACGTAATCATCGCTTTACAAACTCAGAAAATATATTATTCACAGATCCGAATGAACCGCCAAAATTTATAAAATTATGGGAAGACTTGTCTGACGAATTATCCAAATACCCCAATTCACTGGTAGCCTACGAATTACTCAACGAACCGGTTTCCGGTGATCCTGAAAACTGGAACAAGGTAGCAGCACTGGCCATTAATGCAATACGTGCCAAAGAAAAAAACAGAACCATCATTGTAGGTGTTTGTACTTCAAACAGTGCCGAACGTTATAATGATTTAAAGTTACCCAGTACGCATAAGATATTGATGACATTCCATTATTATGGTCCTTTTTTACTTACTTACTATGGCGCACAATCCACTACGGGAGGAAGAAGAGATATTCCGATTCAATATCCGGGACAACTCGTCCCTGATGAATGGATATCTGCATTACCTGTAAATTGGCAATCAACAGGTCGACGAATATACACCAAGGAAACGCATGCAACAAATATTCTTCAAAGGGTTAACAAGGCAAAACAATTAGGAGTTTCTGTCTTTGTAGGAGAATTCGGCACGTGGAACGCAACACCCGAACCTGCCCGCACTAACTGGTACAGAGACATAGTGGCAATCCTTAGTGAAAATGAGATTCCCTATACTTCTTGGGATTACAAGGGAGCAGGATATAGCGTTATTTCTGATTCTCGTGAAATTCTCTATCCGGAAATATTTAAAATATTATCGGGAAAATAATTTCCGATAACTTTACGAAAAAGTCAAATACATCCGAGGCTGTACAATATAAGTTTTGATTATAGTTTCTTCCATTCACTTATGAAAGTGAATGGAAGAAACTTATCTCTCTGCACTGATAATTCATAGATCATGAGACTAAAAACTGGAGACCATTTATATTCCTAATTTTAATGAACTAGTTTACTTCATGAGTGTCCACTAAAAATGGACACGATTAAAAATTAAATAAATTCGGTTTACTAGAACCATAGAGATCATTGACTTTATTGATATTCTTTTTGTCGAACAAGTCACGTAAGCGAGTCTTGTCAGTAAGAGAGATATCTAAATTTGCAGGATTTCATAAATACTTCGTTCCAATTTCATGTCATTTTGCATAATAACCACAAAAACAATATATTATTATAACACAGTATATTTGGATACGCACAGCATTTTCAGAAGTACCCCAAATTTCTTTATCTTCAGATGCTGCTTGATCCACTTGAAAAACAGTTCCGCTCTCCATCTATTCTTATACAGGTTAGCAATAATCAATGCGGAAGAGGTCAAATCATTGGTGAGATAGGTGTAGTTTGTCGAGATAGACGACTCGTGTTAGCTTTTGTATTTCCTCCCCTAATAATATAAAATAAATTTGCAAATCACCTTGACACTTTAATTTTGTAAAATTATGACAAGAGAAAGGCGTCAATAGAGCAAAAATCCGAAGTTCCAGAATACCCTGTAGTGGAATTTCTTATATCGAGCCCGCGTTGCTTAATTTTTTCCGATTTATTCGTTTTTTGAGGGAAGGTTTGCGGAATATTCTGGCACATTATTTCCATTCCTTTTTTACTTTGTAATCTCTTACACGAGTTATATAGGAAAAGAAAAAAAGAAAATTCAAACTTAATGTCAGATTTTGTCGGCTTGTTCTTGGAATTAACAGGTATTCAATATGTGAGTTATACGTATAGATTATTAATTTATCAATCATAGTGAAAACTCTTTACGAGGCTATTTGAGTAAGAGGCCAGTTCTTTTTCTCTTGATTTCCTTTTTTCTTGTAATCCTGTTTATGTACACTCAGCACAGTGTGAAAATTACGGATGTTATAGGAGTTCTGGTGATGAATTTACAATGAGCCCGTTCCACGTACTTTGGTCCCTACCTCAAACGATAAATAGATGGCAATTCCATGGGAGTAATTAATCAGAATGAAGATTATACGGGCTATGACAATAATGTGCC
>DNNJ01000035.1 GCA_003487955.1 Clostridiales bacterium
TACGCAACTCAGGAAATACCTGTAAGTGGAAATGTACGAGTGGTTTTAGTTACAGACACTGAGTTATTGGAAGAACTAGTTGTAACAGGTTACGGTGTGACTACGAAGAGATCCTTTACGGGAGCAGCTACAACTATAAGTAGTGAAAAAATTGCTAATAAGTTTGAAGCAAACCCAATCAATGCATTACAAGGGAATGTTCCCGGTGTCCAAATGAGTATCGGATCAGGACAACCTGGAGCACCTACTACCGTATTCATTCGTGGACGAAACTCGTTAAATTCTGGCACACAGCCTTTATATGTTGTTGATGGCGTAGCTATTGAATCAGGGAACGTGGGCATGCGCGAAAGCGAAGGACAAACACTTACTCCATTGTCTACATTAAATTCAGAAGATATTGAATCTGTTACTGTATTGAAAGATGCTACCGCCACATCTATTTATGGAGCCCGAGCAGCTAATGGAGTAATCGTGATTACAACTAAACGAGGCAAAGCAGGTTTGTCGGTGAATTTCACAGCCAAAATGGGACGAGAAATGTTACCAAACATTCCAAAATCATACCGTATGGTAGACAGTGAAAAATACTATGAAATGTCTATTGAAGCAGCTTTAAATGGACACAATTACGGACAAACAGTAGGAGGCGTGGGTTATTTCGATCTTTATAATGACGCATATGAATTAGGATTACCATACACTACAGAAGGTGCTAGAGATTTCTTAGGTTGGTATTCTGAATTAGATGTAAGTCCTGATAATAAGGCTAACACCGATTGGTTAAAAGAGGTAACGCGCAATGGTTTTATACAAAACTATACTCTGGATTTACAAGGAGGAGGTGTAACAGAAACTGCTCCTAAATATTATATGTCATTAGATTACATGGGAAATGATGCTATCATAAGGGGTAAAGACTTAAAACGCTATTCCATGCGCTTTAATTTTGATCAGGCTCCGTCGAAAATAGTAAAGTTTGGATTTAATACTAACTTATCTTACACTATTACCAACATGGGTGCAGGAGGTGGATATTTCTCCGATCCCATTACCCAAGCATATATGCAAGCCCCTAATTCTCCTGTTCACAATGAAGATGGTTCATATAATTTTGGCACTATAAACGGCTATAACCCAGTAGCACAAAGAAGTGATTTAGGAGATAAAAGCACTGCAAAACAATACCGGGCATTGTTTTCTCCTTATTTGCAAATTAACTTTACAGATAATTTATTCTTCTTAACCCGCAATAGTGTTGATGCTTATATTTTAGATGAATTCGGATATTGGTCTTTTATGCAACCTCAAGGAAAGGATATGAGGGGAATGGGAGAGAATGGATATACCGCAAACATACTCTTAACGTCAACCAACACGTTAAATTATATCAAGACATTCAATGACGTACACAGTTTGAATCTTTTAGTAGGCCAAGAAGGACAACAGACAAATCTAAAAAAGACCTATTTAGATGCTTCTAATTATGCGGTCGATTATTTAAATGAAGTAACACTGGCTTCTGTACCTGGAAGTGCTTCAACAGAAAGAATGGATTTAAAACTACTGTCTTTCTTTTCACGTGGAGAATACAGTTACGATAATAAATATTATTTATCGGGCAGTCTACGTTACGATGCATCTTCCCGTTTTGGTAAAAATAATCGCTGGGCACCTTTTGCTTCTGTAGGAGCAAAATATCGTCTTTCTGCCGAAAGTTTCATGGAA
The DNA here is from genome assembly GCA_003487955.1 of Clostridiales bacterium. Classification (GTDB taxonomy): domain Bacteria; phylum Bacillota; class Clostridia; order Tissierellales; family Sedimentibacteraceae; genus Sedimentibacter. The sequence goes on from DNNJ01000035.1 coordinate 1,729, forward strand.
TCCGCTTCTGATTGGCTTTCTGATTTGACCATTAGATCAAGTTACGGGACATCTGGAAATCAACAAGTAGGAAATGCAGATATAGCGAATGGATGGTATGCTGCTCGTGATTTATATGCTTTCGGTTATAACTATAATAATTTGCCTGGTAGTGGACATGTTCAATTTGGTAATGACGACTTAAAGTGGGAGCAAACTGCTAAATTTAATGTAGGACTAGATTTTACTCTTTTTAATCGATTCGTATTATCAGCAGATATTTATGACCATAAGACCAAAGACATGGTATTTGCCGTTCCCGTATCACGGACGACGGGTTTGTCAAGTTATTACAGAAATATTGGAGAATTATCCAATAAAGGATTTGAAATTACTCTTGATGCAGCAATTATCCGTAATAAAGATTTACAATGGAATGTATCATTAAATGGTGGAAAAAACATCAATAAAATTATAAAATTAAGTACAGACAACCCCATTGAAGGTACTTATACCATCATTGAACCGGGACGTGATATTTACACTTTCAAAATGAAAGAATGGGCTGGAGTTGATCCTGAGACTGGTAGGGGGACCTGGTATAAAAATGAAGAAGGAGATGAAAAAACATTCAGTTACGGGGAAGCAAAAAAACGTTATTTAGGGAAAGCAAGTCCAGATTTCCAAGGAGGATTAAACAGTACAGTAAGGTATAAAGGATTCGATTTTGCATTCCAATTAAATTATTCTATCGGAGGCAAAATATACGGAAATAACCTCCGTTATGATGAACAATACGGAAATTCTTATGGAAATAATTTCTCTTCATATGTATACGATAATAGATGGAAAAAACCGGGAGATATAGCCAAAGTACCTATGTTGTATTTCGGGACACAGGCTACTTGGCACAGCCATTCTTCCCGTTTCTTAATGGATGCAAGCTACTTAAAACTCCGTTCAGTTTCTTTAGGATACACACTACCTCAAAGTGTAATAAAGAATATAGGGATGAAAAATCTTAGGCTGTTTGTAAATGCTGACAACTTATACACATTCAGTGCAAAAGATTATCGTGGATTTGATCCTTCAGGAATTGGAGCCAACGGAGTACAATGGTGGAACTATCCCGTACCCCGCAACGTTTTATTTGGTGCAACTATAGGTTTTTAATTATTAACAAAGAATAGATTATGAAAAGAATAATAAAATTATATACAGCAGTTATATTGGTGGCGATAGGTTTCCAGTATTGCAGCCTTGATACAAGTCTTTATCAACACATACCAACTGAGGATGCTTACAAAGGCATCCAAGATGTACAAAATGGTTTAAACGGAGCCTATCAGCGTTTTGGATACTACACTTTTTATGGGAGAAATGTACCGGCTACAAGTGATATGATTTCAGACATTTCAGTTGCCAATGCTTCCTCAGGACATTTTGTTTCAATCAGTCAATGGACATTTAATGAATACGACAGCTATGTTTTGGATATGTGGTCAGCAGGATATAATCTTATTGATCGTTGCGTAAGAGGTATAAACGGTGGAACAGCTTTAATAGGAGGCGCACAAGAACACAACTTTACAACTGCACAAGTAAATCAACTCCATGGTTACGTTTCACAATTTCACTCATTACGGGCAATGGCAAATTTAATGCTTGTGAACCTTTACGGCTTACCCTATCAAGCAGGATCTGAAAATGATCAAAAAGGAATTGTATTAATAACCACGCAACCGATTAAAGAGTTTGAGCAAGTAAAAAGATCTACAGTGGGGGAAACCTATACGCAGATTTTAGCAGATATTACCAAAGCAAAGGAGCATATGGCTAAATTATCGGCCAAAGAAAAAAATGCTATAAATCAGTATTACTTCAACGAAGCAGCTATATATGCGTTAGAAGCACGTACTAAATTATATATGCAAGACTATGATGGAGCTAAAGTTGCTGCTCAAACAGCCTTAGATTTACGAAAATCTACAGACGAAACGTTTGAAAGCTATGTGGCTATGTGGAAGTCTACGGCTATCACAAAAGAAGATATCTTTACTATTGTGAAGTCAGATAATGACAATCTTTCTGCTAATGCATTAAATACTCTTTATGGATCTTACAAAGCTACAATTTCCACTTTTGCCAGAGGTAAACTAGCATCCAATGATATTCGAAAGGGATTAATCAGTGGAACTCACCCAATGAAGTTTGATGGAACAGCCACGGCACAGGCTGTAAGTAATATCCCTGTGTTCCGTAAATCAGAAATGTACTTGATTATAGCTGAATCTAATCTAAAAGGATCAACTGTGGATATTTCTGCAGCGCAAAACGCATTGTTCTACACCGCAAAAAGAGACAAGGATATAACATCTGAATCTGAACTCCCCTCTTCAAAAGAAGAACTGATACAATTTGTATCTGACGAACGTGTTCGTGAATTCTTTCAAGAAGGCCATCGCTATTTCGACTTACGTAGAACTGGCGAAAAAACAACGATAGCAGGAGTTGCAAACTATCAAATGTCCAAGTTCGTTTTCCCGATACCGGATGAAGAGGTTCAAGCTGGTTTTGGGGTAGAACAAAATACTGGATGGAATGATTTAAAGCCAAAAAAATAACATAAAATAATAAATGACTACTTCTAAATAGCCGTTACAGGTTTTTACAAAATTAGTTCTTTTATTCCTAAGAGGGTGTATCACAACGTGATATCACCCTCTTTTTATTTAGAACTTATCTGAGAATAAACCCAAATAATCATTTATTGGAAGGTTAATTTTGAGACATTTTTTCCCTACTTTTAAATAATACATAAAATTCACTACAAGCCCTAAATGTTAAACTTTCAACAAAAACAGC
>DNNJ01000119.1:0-3312 GCA_003487955.1 Clostridiales bacterium
TGAAAATACCAGCTAAATCCAAATGTTCTATTGACATTTAATTAAAAGTATGGTAAACATGAAAAGGGAAAAGGGACATGCAAAATACTTTTAGCATGAAGAATTGGAAAGAAATGCCCATTTCCGATGGGAAAACTCCGGTAATAATATATTTTTCAAGGATTTATTACAGATACGAAAGATTTGATTATAAAGATTTGAAAACGGGTATATTATTATTGGATTTCAGTAAAAGATATTCTATGAAATTTTATTAACTGAAAGGAAAAGAGAAATGAAAAACTACAAGAAAATTTTTGTAATGCTTTTAATTGCAATGCTGATATCAGCATGCACAGCTCAAGAAAACACACCCGAAATAGCAGATGTTAAGACTGAACTAACCATGGGATACACTACAGAGCCTGAAGGTCTTGACCCTCACAGAACTGCCGCAGCTTCCACATTTACTGTAACTAACAATATATATGATACTTTGGTAGGTGTAACGCCACAATGGTTAACTGAGCCCAGACTTGCAAAGGAATGGGTTATTTCTGATGACGGAATGGAAATTACATTTACATTGAGGGATGATGTTTATTTTCATAACGGAAGACAAATGACAGCCAAAGATGTGGAGTATTCCTTCAACAGACTTAAGGATGCTGAAAGCCCGAGGGCAAGAGATTATGAAAATATAACAAAAATAGAAGTTTTAGACGACTATGAAATAAAGTTTACAACTGCATCATTGGATGTAGAGATTTTAAAAAGCTTTGTTTATCCATGGGCAGCCGTTGTACCGGAAGAAGAGACTGCAAATTTAAAAACCAAGCCTGTGGGAACAGGAGCTTTTACTTTGGAGGAATGGGTTCCTCAGCAGCATTTGATTTTAAAGAGAAATGATAATTATTATGGAGATGAAATAAAATTAGAAACCGTAAAGATGGTTTTAATCCCTGATGCCACAAGCATGATGGCAGGCTTCCAGGTTGGAGACCTTGATATTATTCCGTTAACCGGAGACCAAGTGACAATGGTTGAAGGAAATGAGGATTATAAAGTAATTTCTGAGCCTATGAATGCTGTCCAAATTATGTCTCTTAACACAAACAATGAATATCTTTCTAATGAAAAAGTAAGACAGGCAATGGCAATGGCTATAAATAAAGATGAAGTTATTGAAGCATCCACGTTCGGATATGGTGCTAAGATTGGCTCACATTTGCCTCCTACATCACCGGATTATTTTGATGCCAATAATATTATAGAATATAATCCTGAGAAGGCTAAGGAGCTTTTGAAGGAAGCAGGATATGAAAACGGATTTGAAATTGATATGTCGCTTCCTAAAAATTATCAGCTGCATGTGGATGCAGGACAGGTAATTGCCGATCAATTGGGCAGAATAGGAATAGATGTGAACATCCAGCTTATTGAATGGGGAACATGGTTAAGTGAAGTATATGGTGCCAAGAACTTTGATTCCACTGTTGTGGGGCATACGGGAAGGCTTGATTCATATGCATTTCTTGCAAGATATAAATCAGACAGCAATGATTATATCAGCTTGACTACCGGAGAAGTTGATGAATTATTGGAAAATGCTCTTAAAGAATTGGATGAAAATAAAAGAAAAGAAATTTTCAAAGAAATACAGGTAATTTTAGCAAATAAGCTTCCTGCAATTTATCTGCAGACTCCGCATACAATGTTAGTGCTGCAGAAAAATGTAGAAGGAATGGAAATATTCCCGATAGACTTTTATGATTTTAAGGAAGTGTATTTTACTGAATAATAGATAGACTATCCTTCTGAGGTGCTTTATGTTAAGTTACGTTTTAGATAGATTTAAAAGTTCAATAGTTGTATTATTTGTAGTGTCGTTTATTACGTTTTTTGTATTAATGATAATACCCGGAAACCCGGCACAGCTGATATTGGGAACAGATGCAACTCCTGAGGCAATAGCGGAGCTGCATGCTGCTATGGGACTTGACAGACCGCTGTATCAGCAATATTTAAGCTGGCTTTTAGATCTGTTGAAACTTGATATGGGCAGGTCCTACGTCTACGGGGAATCAGTTACTGTCTTAATAGCAAGAAGCATTCCCGTTACTTTTTCAATATCAATTTTTGCTATGATTTTGGCAGTTTTTATAGCATTCCTTTTTGGAATGATCTCGGCAATCAAAAAAAACAGTATAGCAGATTATTTTTCAAGAAGCATTATGCAGCTTGGTGCAGCCATCCCTTCCTTCTGGATAGGGATGGTTTTTATTGTTTATTTTGGGGTGAAGCTTAAAATATTGCCGGTCTCAGGTTTTGTTCCAATTGAACAAAGCTTTGCCGGATTTGTAAAAAGTATTACTTTACCCTCTGTGGTTTTGGCAATCGGAGAAGTTGGAACACTTTTAAGAATTATAAGAAGCTCCATGCTCGATTCACTTAAACAGGATTATATGGATATGGCAAGAGTGAAAGGGCTTAGTGCAGGTAAAATATATATAAAATATGCCTTAAGGGGTGCATTGACTGCTCCCTTGACAATAATAGGAATGCAGTTTGCCAAGCTAGCGGGGGGAACGGTTGTGATTGAAACTATATTCGCTCTCCCGGGACTTGGAAGATTAGTTCTTACTGCCGTTGAGCACAGGGATATTGTGCTTTTACAGGGACTTGTAATGTTTATTACGGCAATGGTGATAATCATCACGTTATTTGTTGATATATCGGTAATGTTTTTAAATCCAAGGATAAAGAAATTCCAACAGGGGGAGCTATGAGAAAGAATGTAAGCTTAATTTTAGGAATCATATTAGTGTTGATTATTATAGCTGTTTGGGTATTATCATTTATTTATATGCCCTATCCCCCAAATGAAATGAGTATTCCAAGCAAGTTTTTGAAACCTGACATTGACTCAGAGCATATTTTAGGTACTGATAATTTCGGCAGGGATATATTAAGCCGTATAATGTACGGCTCAAGGAATGTATTGTTGGTTGCAATAGGCTCTGTTACATTGGGAACCTTGCTCGGAATATTTTTGGGAGCTGTCGCTGCCATGAAACGCTTTGCAGATAGAATAATTATGCGTATTATGGACGGGCTTATGGCCTTTCCGGGAATACTTCTTGCAATGATGTTAGTGACTGTTTTGAAAAGAGGAATTCAAGGCTCCATAATAGCCATAAGTATTTTTATGGTGCCTGTATTTTCAAGGCTTGTATATTCAATGATATTGGATACTGAAACTCTTTTGTATATAAAGGCTGCAAAAAGCTACGGAAGCTCAAGAAGACAAATATTTTTCAGACATTACATACC
>DNNJ01000119.1:3637-4128 GCA_003487955.1 Clostridiales bacterium
CCATTTGCCAGCTGGGGCTTGATGCTTAGTGAATCAAGACAGTTCTTTTTGGGTTATCCATACTTGGCGGTTGCACCGGGAATTGCAATAATAATTACCGTGTTGGGATTCAACCTTATTGGAGACGGGCTGAACGATATTCTTATTAACAGGGGGAATTCAAATGAATGAAACTGTTGTGCTTAAGGCCCTTAATATAAAGGCCGGTGATAATACATTAGTTAATAATGCTTCCCTGATTATTGAAGAAGGAGAAATTTTCGGATTGGTTGGCGAATCAGGCTCCGGAAAAACTCTGACAGCGAAAGCAATTATCAATTTGCTTCCTAAAGGGTTAAGTTATTCAGCTGATAAAATAATTACTGCCGGGAAAAATATGCTTACTGCTTCGACGGAAGGAAAAAGTGAGCATATAGGAAAAAATATTGGATATATTCCTCAAAATACGGTATTTTATCTGCATCCTATGATTAAAATAAAAAATCAAATCG
>DNNJ01000119.1:4391-6276 GCA_003487955.1 Clostridiales bacterium
TTATATAAGGTTGGATTTAAACATCCTAAAATAGTGCTGAATTATTATCCATGGCAATTAAGCGGAGGAATGCGTCAAAGATGCAATATTGCCATGGCTTTGATGAACGACCCCAAGCTTATAATTGCAGATGAACCGACAACGGCTTTGGACAGCACCGTTCAGCGGCAGGTTATGAACTTATTCAGAACAATAAATGAAGAGATGAAACTGTCAATACTTTTGATTTCTCACGACCTCGGATTGGTAAAGCATTACAGCCACAGCTTAGCGGTAATGTATGCCGGTCAGATTGTTGAATCGGGATATACAAATACAGTTTTCAGCAATCCTAAACACCCGTACACACAGCTGCTGATTAAAATTATCCCTTCATTGAAGATAAAGAAGAATGAACCTTTAGTTGAAATACCGGGATTTGTACCGGAAAAAGGAAGAGATATAAAAGGATGTGTGTTTTTCAACAGATGTTCTAAAGCTATGGATATATGCAAGGATATGGTTGCAGAGCATATAGATGACATGCAGGATCATTATTACAGATGTAATTTGGAATAGAGGACAAAATGGAAAACAGGGTTGTAATATCTGCAATGAATATCAGAAAAGAATATGTTACAAAAAAGCATCTTTTTACAGGCAAGATAAAAGAAAAATATGTTGCCGTAAAAGGTGCCGCCTTTGACATAGAAGAAGGAAAAACTGTCGGGATTGTAGGAGAGTCAGGAAGCGGAAAAACTACCATAGGCGAAATAGTGGGAGGGCTTCAAAAACCTACATATGGCAGTGTTCTTTATTACGGCAAAAACATTAAGGAGCTGTCAGATGAAGAATACCAAGGCTATAGAAAAAGCGTGCAGTTTATTTTCCAAGACTCAAAAGGCTCAATGGACCCTAATTATAAAATTTCTGATATTTTATCTATGCCCTTAATAACAACTAATATTGCAAAGAATAAGATTGAAGCTGAAAAACTTATTGATGAAATGCTTTTAAAAGTAGGTCTTGATTTAAGCATAAAAAATAAGTATCCCGGCGAAGTAAGCGGAGGACAGTGTCAGAGAGCTGCAATAGCAAGAGCACTGCTTGTTGCTCCTAAATTGATAATCTGTGATGAGCCTGTTTCCGCCTTAGATGTATCCATACAGGCACAGATACTGAATTTACTCAAGGAGCTTCAAAGAGAGCTGAATATTTCATATATATTTATATCTCACGATATCGGAGTAGTTAATTATATGTCTGATACAATATTAGTAATGCAAAACGGAAACATTGTTGAAAGAGGCGAAGCAAAAGAAGTCCTTTTGCACCCGAAAGAAAAATACACAAAAACCCTCATAGAAAGCGCGTTTTTAGAGGTATGACAAGGGGACGTCAGACTGTGTAAAAACGTTTACTGATAAAATATCTTCGGTCATTAATCCGTGTGATGGGACATGTAAGCTCTGAAATGTTAAATTATTGTAGAAAAAGTTAATTTGTAAGTTAATTGATTTAATATGCTCAAAATTTCAAGTTTTGTGTGGATTTTTTTTGAAAAGGGATGATTTTTAAGTCAAATATGCTCAAAATTTCAATTAATGTGTCGAATAATTATAAAAAATACAGCAAGAAACACACAAAACTTGAAATTTTGCACATTTAGTTAGGAAGGTTATATATGAATATTACACTAAAAGAAAATGAAAAAATAGAAGATTTACAGTGCAGAGGTTTAAAAATTATCCAAAACAAAAAATGGTTTTGTTTTGGAATGGATGCTGTTCTTTTGACAAATTACTGCGATATAAAAAATAATTCCAAAATTGTTGATTTAGGCACCGGCACCGGAATAATACCCATATTGTTAAGTGGCAAAAGAAATTTTTCAACAGCCTACGGG
>DNNJ01000119.1:6583-7024 GCA_003487955.1 Clostridiales bacterium
TTTTTTGATGCCGTTATTTCAAATCCTCCCTATAAACTTAATAACAGCGGAATAATTAATCCTGATGATAAAAAAGCAATTTCAAGACATGAAATTAAATGCACCTTGGAGGATATTATATCAACAGCATCACAATTATTAAAACAATATGGCAGATTCTATATGATTCATCGTCCTGATAGATTGGCGGATATAATTTGTCTTCTTAGAAAGTATCGATTAGAACCGAAACAAATTCGCTTTGTTCATCCAAAAGTTAAAGCAAAACCAAATATGATTTTAATTCGCGCATCTAAAAACGGCAATCCGGAACTAAAATTTGACCCTCCTCTTTATATTTATGATGATGAAGGGAATTATACAGAGGATGTATATAAGATATATGGGAGCTAAGTATTGAGAACATGAGAACGCAGTCTCCTTCACCAATGTATTTGCTCC
>DNNJ01000119.1:7309-12775 GCA_003487955.1 Clostridiales bacterium
AACATATGGGGTTAGGGCATCTTTATTTTAATTTTATCAATTGGAAGCACAGCAGGGCCTTCCAAAATGTTTCCTTTTATGTCAAACCGAGAACCGTGACAAGGACAATCCCATGATTTCTCCGCTTCATTAAATGAAAGTGCGCATTTTAAGTGTGAGCAAACAGGGTTAATACAAAAATATTCTCCTGCTTCATTCTTATATACCCCAACCTTTTTACCGTCATATTCAACTATTTTCCCTTCTCCGGGCTTAACATCCGAAAATCCTTCCAAATCAGCTGCTAATCTGTTTAAAAATCCTAAGGCAATACTCTTTACCGAAGACACGAATTCTTTTGATGATTGAACAGGAGTAAATCTCGAAGGATTAAAAACACCCGAATAATCATCCTCAATGCAAAGTATTTTGTTTTTTAAAATTAGTGCAGATGCTGCAGAATGAGACATTCCCCATTTTTTAAATCCGGTCGCTACATATAAATTATCTATGCTGTCTGTATATCTTCCTATGAATGGAATCTTATCGTAGGTCATGCAGTCCTGAGTAGACCATTTTGAAACTATTTCCGGATTTTTAAAACTGCTTTTTAAAAATCTTTCCAATTCATTATATGATTCATTTTCATCATCTTTTTCACCGGAGCGATGATTGCCTCCTGCTAAAATCAGAAGAGCTTCCTTGTCCGAAAACTGGTATCTCATTGAATGAACAGGGTCATTAATGTTAATATACATTCCTTCGAAGGGCTGTTCATTAGTTCTTGCAGCAATTACATATGCCTTCTCCTGATAAAGCCTTAAAAAGTAAAGACCAAAGCTGTTGTCAAAGGGATAATGGGATGCAGCAATTACCTTATCCGCATGAATTGTCCCCCTTTCCGTTTCTACATCTACATGCTCGTCGTGAGGCGTAATGTTTAATGCTCTGACATTTTCATATATTTGACAATTGCTGTCAATTAAAATATTGTAAAGATTATATAAATATTTTAAAGGATTGAACTGACCTTGAGCTTTTACACCTATTGCTCCGTAAGCTTTATTTGGAAGCGGAACCGTATCAGTATAAAATCCGTCTATACCCAATTTTTCATAGGCTTTTAATTCTTTTTTTAAATCATCAACTTCATCCATTGAGGGTGCGTAAACATATGCGGTCTGTTCTTTGTAGTCACATTGAATGTTGTTTTCGTTAATAATTTTTTTAATTAATTTTATTCCTTCTTCATTGGCTTTTAAATATTGTTTTGCTTCTTCCAAACTAAAATTGTTTATTAAATTGTCATAAATCAAGTCATGCTGTATCGTAATTTTTGCTGTAGTGTAGCCTGTTACACCATATCCCGAATTTGTGGCTTCAATAACGCCTATGTTAAACCCGCAGTCCTTTAACAAATATGCGGTAGTCAGCCCCGTAATTCCGGCTCCTATTATTAAAATATCGAATTTTTTGTTTTTTAAATCAACATTTTTTGTAGTTTTATTTTTTATACTTTCAGCTGTATCATGCCAATATGAATGCCTCGGATATTCCATAATTACCTCTTTTCGAATATTTTTGTTAATATACATATAATTTTCACAGCAATTAAGAAAAATAATAAAAATGTTAGCGAACATTTGCAGGGCACGACAATAATTCTTAACGAATGCAGGTTAAAAATCCGTTAAGCAGCTTGCACTGTTTGAGCGAAGCGAGTTTGCAAGCTGTAGGGTTTTTAGCCGGAATGAGTTTTAGAATTATTCGTGACCGAAACCGAGAGCGGTATTTTTATTATTTTTCAATAATATTAGTGTTATTGTTTCATAAATATTTCAATTTATTCCTTGACTTTGTTCATATTTTCATATATCATAATACAGAATAAAAATAATATTAAAACAGTGATTGGAACAGTAATTGCAGTAGGATTCAAAGAGATATAATTGAGTGGTGGGAGATTATAAATCTGAATGCAACGAAGATCATCCAGGAGTTTAATTTCTGAAACTGCCCTAGTAAGAAATTACGTACAAATGCGTTAAATTTTCGAGTGACATATATATTGTATATGTAATTTGGGTGGTACCGCGAAATTCGTCCCATGTCATCAGACATGGGACTTTTTTAATCCATGTATTTTCAAGCGATAGTGCAGAAAAAACAGCGGAAGGTCAGAGGCAGCGCAATCCCAATTTGCGCGACCAAAGGGAGCGAACAAATTGGCGATGAAGCCTGCCATTATGATAGAAGCAAAATATTAAAACAATAATAATTCAGGAAAAGTTGAAAAATAGGAGGAGAAAATGAAATTATTTAAAGATATATCAAAAGCTGATTATAAAAACAATGAGCATGAAGTATCGAAATACTGGGAAGAAATAGACTTATTGGAGAAGAGCATTGAAACAAGAAAAGACAAACCATCGTATGTTTTTTATGAAGGTCCCCCCACAGCCAACGGGAGACCGGGTATACATCACGTTATTTCAAGAACATTGAAAGACTCTGTCTGCAGATACAAAACTATGCAAGGCTATAAGGTTAAAAGAAAGGCAGGGTGGGATACTCACGGACTTCCTGTTGAAATTGAGGTTGAAAAACAATTAGGCTTGAGTACCAAACAGCAAATCGAAGAATACGGAATTGCGGAATTTAATAAAAAATGCCGTGAATCAGTATTCACCTATGAAGCATTATGGCGTGAAATGACTGAACGTATGGCTTATTTAATTGACCTGGATAATCCCTATATTACCCTTGAAAATGATTATATTGAATCTGAATGGTGGATATTGGATAAAGTTTTCAAGGAAGGCTTAATATATGAAGGTCATAAAATACTTCCATACTGCCCGAGATGCGGAACAGGTCTTGCTTCTCACGAGGTAGCTCAAGGCTATGAAGAAATTAAAACCATGAGTGCTTATGTAGCATTTAAGAAAAAGGATGCTGATGAGTATTTTCTTGCATGGACAACAACACCATGGACATTATTGTCAAATGTTTCATTAACAGTAAATCCTAATGTGGATTATGTGAAAATCAGAACAAAAGACAAAGAAGATGTGAAGGGTAAGGTTTATATTCTTGCCAAAGATTTGGCACCAAGGATTATCAGTGAAGAATATGAAGTCCTTGAAGTTAAAAACGGCAAGGAATTGGAATTCATGGAATATGAGCAGCTCATGCCCTTTGTTGAGGTGCCGCAAGGCAAGAAATCATTCTTTGTGACACTTGCAGACTATGTGACCATTGAAGACGGTACAGGTATTGTTCATACTGCTCCTGCTTTTGGCGAAGATGATTACAACACGGGAATGCAATACGGTCTGCCAGTTTTAAATCCTGTTGATGACAGCGGAAGATTCAGAGGTACACCTTGGTCTGATATGTTTGTAATTGATGCAGACCAACCCATATTAAAATGGCTTCATGAAAACGGAGTATTGTACAAAAAAGAAATTTTTGCTCATAATTATCCGCACTGCTGGAGATGCCATACACCACTTTTGTACTATGCAAGACCAAGCTGGTACATTCAAATGACAAAATTAAAGGACCTGCTTGTTTCAAACAACAACACCGTTAGTTGGTATCCTGATTATGTGGGAGAAAAGCGCTTTGGAAACTGGCTTGAGAATGTTAATGACTGGGCTATTTCGAGAAGCCGTTATTGGGGTACCCCTCTTCCAATTTGGAAATGTGAGTGCGGTCATCAAGAAAGCATTGGTTCAAGAAAAGAATTAGCGGAAAAAGCAGTAGAAAAGATAGACGAAAATAAAATAGAACTGCACAGACCTTTTGTGGATGAAGTACACATTGTTTGTCCTGAATGCGGACAGCATATGACAAGGGTAAAAGATGTTATTGACTGCTGGTTTGATTCCGGCTCAATGCCTTTTGCACAATGGCACTATCCATTTGAAAATAAAGAAAGATTTGATGAATTATTCCCGGCTGATTTTATTAATGAAGGTATTGACCAGACCAGAGGATGGTTCTATTCATTAATTGCCGTATCAACCCTTGTTATGGGAAAGTCACCATATAAAAATGTATTGGTAAACGACTTGGTTCTTGATAAATACGGAAAGAAAATGTCAAAATCAAGAGGAAATACGGTAGAGCCCATGGAATTATTCGATAAATACGGTGTTGACGCATTGAGATGGTATCTTCTTTACGTGTCACCTGTATGGACGCCCACTCGTTTTGACGAAGATGGATTAAAGGAAATACTGAGCAAATTTATAGGAACAATTAAAAATGTATATGCCTTCTTTGCTTTATATGCAAACACAGATTCAATCAAACCTCAGGATTTCTTTGTTGAATATAAGGATAGACCGGAACTGGACAGATGGATTGTATCAAAATATAACAACTTGGTTAAATATGTGACAGAAAGCATGGATGTTTATGACCATAACAAATCTGTAAGAGCAATTCAGAATTTTGTTAATGATGAGCTGTCCAACTGGTACATCAGACGTTCAAGAAGAAGATTCTGGGAGACAGAGCTTACTGAAGACAAAAAAGCGGTTTATAACACCACATATGAAATATTAGTTGGAATTTCTCAATTGATAGCTCCATTTGCTCCTTATTTGTCAGAAGAAATTTACAGGAATTTAACAGGTGAAGCATCAGTCCATTTAAGCTATTATCCAAAAGCAAATGAGGACTTAATAGATGAGAATATTGAAAAGAGAATGGATTTGGTAAAAGATATAGTCAGCTTAGGCAGAGCATCCAGAGAAAATGCTAAAATAAAGGTAAGACAGCCTATTCAAAAAATTCATATTGACGGAAAATACCAGGAATTAATTGATGATTTGGTTCCGTTAATCAAGGAAGAATTAAACGTTAAGGAAGTTGTTTTTGAGCATGACTTAAATGAATTTATGGATTTCTCCTTGAAACCTAACTTTAAGATTGCAGGCCCCATGCTTGGAAGCAATGTAAAGGCATTTGCCGGCCTCCTATCAAATGCAGATGCACTTGGTATAATCACAACAGTTCAGTCAGGCGAAAAATATGAATTGGATGTTAACGGTCAAATCGTTGAGCTTGACGACCAATTGTTGGATATCAGGATATCGGCAAAGGAAGGTTATGATGTTGCAACCGGAAACAATTTATTTACAATAATTGATACTAATCTTACGGAAGAATTGTTGAATGAGGGATATGCCCGCGAATTTATATCCAAAGTACAGCAAATGAGGAAGAATAACGGATATGAGATGATGGACAGAATTAGAATATTCTACTCAAGCTCACCTGAAATTGATAAAGCTGTAAGTGATTTTGAAGATTTTATAAAAGAAGAAACACTTTCAGATTTAATTGCAGTATCAAAAGAAGAAGGTATGGAAGTTCAAAACCTGAACGGTATTGATACAGGAATGAAATTGGAAAAAATAAATTAGTTTTGTCATTCTGAAGGCTTTAGCCTGAAAGATGCCCTAACCCCGTTTT
>DNNJ01000119.1:13013-13137 GCA_003487955.1 Clostridiales bacterium
ATGCCCTAACCCCGTTTTTCAGAGACCTGATTTGGGGACATTCCTCCTACCAACAGAGATTTTCCCTAAATAGGGAGGTGTGTCCCCATACCTCTAATAAATGGCGGTAGGTCATTCGCAACGA
>DNNJ01000226.1:0-3771 GCA_003487955.1 Clostridiales bacterium
GTTCTTTTTTGTAAAAATTTGTGGTAAAATGTAAAAACACACTTTTCATTTGCTAAAATACAACACAATAATAAGTGCTTTTGTATTATACTATATACTGTCATTGCTATGAATAACCTATTTTTAATTTCACTCTGAGGGCTTTAGCCCAAGAATCTCAGATCTTCAGGGAAGGGGGACACATCTTATTTAAGGTATGGGGACACACCTCTTTCAAGGAAGGGGGACACACCTCTTTCTAATGGGATAGTCTCTGCGGGCATGAGGAATGTCCCCGTACTTGGGAGAGTCTCTGCGGGCATGAGGAATGTCCCCAATTAAGTAGTCTTTGAGGCAAGAGAAATGTCCCCGTTTCGCACATAAATCGCTCGGATGACTAAGGGGTAAAAGATACATAAACAGGGGGAGAAATATGATAAGTAATGAAGACTTAATCAGGATGCACCTGATTAACGGGTTAGGAAGAAAAACTATCAGCAAAATATTGAGATACATGGAATCAAAAAATATAGAAGTTAGCAGCTTCTCTGAAGTTTTGAAACTGTTAAGCGATATGAAGCTCAAAAGATTAAAAATTGATGAAGAGAAAATTGAAAAAGAAGCATCAATAATATTTGAATGCTGTGAAAAAAGCAAAATTAAAATTATTGGTTTATACGATGAAATATATCCCTGCAAATTCAGATTAATAGAGGATAAGCCGTTGTTGTTATATGCAGATGGAGACTTGGAACTTTTGAATCAAGAAAACAACATTGCAATAGTAGGCACAAGAACTCCATCTCAAGAAGGATACGAGATAAGCTCAATATTATCCGAGAAATTAACCGAAGAAGATTGTTGTATTGTAAGCGGTTTTGCCTCAGGATGCGATGAAGCGGCTCACTACGGATGCCTTCAGGCAAAGGGAAGGACTATTGCAATAATACCTTCAGGTCATCTCAATGTTTCAAAACAAAACAGGTCATTGTATAATATGATTATTCTTAACAAAGGCTGTATAATATCTGAATCACCTCCTCTTGCAAAGGCTGATAAATATTCCTTTATAGACAGAAACAGACTGATAGCAGCTGTTTCCGAGGGTGTAATAGTAATAGAAGGAGGTCTGAGAGGCGGCACATCACATATGGTAAATTTTGCAAAGGAATACAAAAAGCCTGTTGCATATACCACAAATTTGTGCAAAATAACGGGGCAAAATTTAACTTTCAAAGATATAGATATAATAGACAGTTTTGAGGGGCTGGTAAAATTTAGGAATAAATCATGCAATAAAATCCTTGACAAAGCAATTTCTCAGTAGTATAATCAATTTTGCTGTCGCAGGATTATGCGGATGTGGCGGAATTGGCAGACGCACCAGACTTAGGATCTGGCGGGCAACCGTGGGGGTTCGACTCCTCTCATCCGCATTAAATTAAAGCTCCGGTAAAATCCCCGGAGCTTTAATTTTGCAAAAAACCGCATAAAAACCGCACATAACTTTATTTTAGTATTTCAATGACCTTCTTGTTATTTTCAATCTTAATATTTTTATCTAAATGCTGGTATATCTTTTTCATGGTCATTATATCATGCCTCATGCGTTCAGCGTTCATTTTTCATAATACAATTATTTATAGATTTTCACTGCATGTTAATTATTACTTATCTTTAATAGTAAACACAACTATTTTATTTTTGTAAAATATATAATATTCTTGATTACGTGGCATAATTGTGGTATAATAATGACGTAGAAAGGAGTTGATATTTATGCCTAAAATAATCCCAATTCGAGACTTGAAAAACACCAGCGAAATCTCTCAAATGTGCAAAGAATCATCAGAACCAATATATATTACAAAAAATGGTTATGGAGATATGGTTATCATGAGCGTAGAAATGTATGAAGAAAAATTATATATGTTAGATGTATATAATAAACTATCTGCAGCTGAAGTGCAAATAGGGGAAGGAAAGGTGATAGACGGAGATTTTTCTTTGATAAGTATAAGGAAAAAACACAATGTATAAGTTGGTTGTTATTTATAGATTTTTTTATGGCGCACAGGATTATGTGAATTTAATATAGAGCTTACAGAGTATTTCGGAAAAAATCGGTGAATTTTCAGAAAAAATTGTCAAAATATGTTGACATCCCCAAAAATCCGTGTTATGATTATGATAATTAAATAGATGGCAAAATTTTCTAAAGAAAATGGCGCAAAGCTATAGGGTCTAACCCATGAAAATGGTATGACAGCCAGTTGCTGTACTTATTGAGTACATTAATATTGATACCCATAGCTTTGCTGTTTAGCAAAGCTTTTTGTATGCAATAACCCCATTTTTAAGGAGGGACAAACCGTGAAACAAATGAAAAAAATTACATTCATAATAATGATAATGCTGTTTATTGCTTCATTCGCACTTTGTTTTGGAGCAGATAACATATATAAAGGCACCAAATCTGAAATCGACGCATCTGCATCTGATGATGGCTATGTTAAAATAAAATATTTAAAAGAAACGACAAAAAAGTTAAAAGTTATAATTGAAAAGGGCCAGGGAAAATATACATACGATTTAAACAACAAGGGCGAATATGACACATATCCTCTTCAGATGGGGGACGGAAAATATAAAATTAGGGTATTTGAAAATATAGGCGGCAACAGGTATGCAACAAAACAAACTGTAACAATAACTGTTAAACTTAAAGATGAAAAAGCACCGTTTTTAGCGCCGAATCAATTAGTGAATTTTGCTGATACATCGGAAACAATAAAGAAAGCAGCTGAATTGACCGAAGGCAAGACAGATAATTTTGAAAAAATCGACGTTATTTATGATTATATAATTACAAATATTAAATATGACACTGAAAAGGCCAATACGGTAAAAAGCGGATATCTGCCTTCCATTGATGAAATACTTAAAACCAATAAGGGTATATGTTTTGATTATGCTTCAATAATGGCTTCAATGCTTCGCTCTCAGGATATACCGGCAAAGCTTGTAACCGGTTATTCATCAAAATTAAATGTATTTCATGCATGGAATGAAGTGTATACAGAAGAAACAGGCTGGATAAAATTAAACGAAATGTATTTTGACGGCTTTCAGTGGAGGCTTATGGACAGCACCATCGCTTCATCGGGCAAGCAGTCAAATAGTCCGAAAGTTATGGAATACACAAACAAGTTAATTGACAGCAAATATTATACGAAACAATTTGAATATTAATGACAATCCCGTACTTTACAAGGGGGTGTGGGTATTTCCTTCCTGATTTCGAATTAATCTCCTCATTACACTAAAAAATGACCGTCCACAGGTCGTTTTTTAGTTATATTACGGGGACATTCCTCTATTGCCATCCCTCAAAGACTACCTAATTGGGGACATTCCTCATGCCCGCATAGACTCTCCCTAAATTAGAGGTGTGTCCCCATACCTTAAATGAGGTGTGTCCCCCTACCGATCAAGTTGTTTTATCAGCGAATCCGGTTCAGTTGCATATATCAATGCATTTTCCTTTGTAATCAGGCCTTTTTGATATATTTCCAAAATACTTACATCCATGGCTTTCATACCCATATATTCCGAAGAATAAATTATGCTGTTAAGCTGATAAACTTTAGATTCTCTTATTAAATTGGAAACGGCATTGTTTGTAAGCATAACCTCAAAGGCTGCTGCTCTTCCTACCACCGATGAAGGAATGAGATGCTGTGAAATAACTGCCTGCAGCTGCATTGAAAGCTGAATTCTTACCTGCTGCTG
>DNNJ01000226.1:4023-7950 GCA_003487955.1 Clostridiales bacterium
GTATGCAGTGTGGATAAAACCAAATGCCCGGTTTCCGCTGCTGTAAGAGCTATTTCGACAGTTTCCAAATCCCTCATTTCACCTATGAGCATTACATCCGGTGCTTGTCGTAATGCAGAGCGGAGAGAAGAAATATAACTGCCGGTATCTGTATAAACTTCTCTTTGACTTACGATTGATTTTTTGTGTTTGTGAATAAATTCTATGGGGTCTTCAAAGGTCATTATGTGACAGTTTCGCTCCTGGTTAATTTTGTCAATTATACATGCTAAGGTTGTGGATTTTCCGCTGCCTGCAGGTCCGGTAATAAGAACCAGCCCCTTGGTTTTTTTGTATAAATTCATTACAACATCCGGTATCCCTAATTTCCTTGGATTAGGAAGCTCAAAAAACACTACTCTGATTACGGCAGCAAAAGAATTCCTCTGCTTGTATGCACTTACTCTGAATCTTCCGAACTTATTAAGTGAAAATGAGAAATCCACATTCCCTTCATCTTCTAAAATACACAGCTCCTTTTCATTGGCAATACTGAAAATGTCACTTATTATCTCGTATGTATCATCAGAAGATAGTGTTTCTTCATCAAAGGTCACAATATCACCTAAAATTTTATAGCTTAGAGGTCTGCCGGCGATTATAAAAATATCCGAAGCTTTTTTCTCTATAGCAGTTTTAAAAATATTAATAATATCCATTATTCAATTCCTTCCCATATATCAATAATTTCGTCTTCATAAACAGGCAGCTCAATATTTGATAAATTCCAGGCTTCAATCTCATAATAAAACCTGTCTGTTTTCAATATGTTTAAAGTTACACTTATTTTTTGATTCTTCTCTCCCGAAACTTCATATAGAAGAGATGAATTTTCTTCATCAACACTAACACCGTCAATAACTGATAACTTCCTTAAAATACTATCCTTATCTTCATTTATGTCAATATCATACAATATATCGCTTATTTCTGACAGCTTTTCTTCAGCCTTGCCGTGAATATAGTAATAATCCGCTGTAATTTCCTGAGCTTTCTTTGACAATTTCAAATCTGAATAAGCAGTTACAAATGACAATGCAGCAAAAATCATTAAACACAGCACTACAAATACAGTGATTATAAGAGTTCCGCCCATTCCTGCAGAAACATTGGTCCTATTCTCCATATTTACCTCCAAAGAAAGGGAAAAACTTTTTGCTTTCAATAGAGTAAATTTGTTGTCCGCCTGTTTTTATAAAAGAATAGGGCTTCTCCTTTTCAGCAAAAATATTTATATTTACCATCTCACCTGAGTTTGAACTTTCAAGGTCTATCATTATTGTTACAGCATATTCGTTGCCGCTTCCTTGTATCCAGTTTTTATCGTAATATTTGGTGTAAGTATTGATGACGCCGGACTCTTTTGTTTCATAAGGGTTCAGGAATTCATATATTTCATCAGTGCTGCTAAATGATTTAATAATTTCAAAATCTGATTGTATTATTGCACCTGCTATAGCCTTATCATTTGCTCTTATTTGAGTAAATCTTGCGATACCAAAGCAATTCAGCATTATTATTCCTGCGGCGGCAAATATTAAAACAGATAAAATTATTTCCAAAAGTGATACCTTTGAATTCAGTGTTACTTTATTCATCAAACCACCGCCTTTGAGTACAGGGATAAATACAGTTCTGAGATTTCTCCATTGCTCGCTGCAGTGAATTTATACAAATTATCCTTGAGCTTTTCAATTTCGAAGAGCTCCGCCTTAACTACCTTCATGCCGTCAGACAATTCAAAGGCATTGTCTGCATCGGTAAACATTTCATAAATCGCACCATCATAAAAGTATATCCATGTTTGATATTTTTCTTCATCATATACTTCATTTATCACAACGGCATTAATACCATTCAATTCCTTAATTTCGACAGCTTCATTTTTATCTGACTGCCTTATTTTATTTGCTATGTATGAAAGAGAAACCTGCAGCTCATAATTTGTGTTTCTGTCTTCATTTATGTTATCATATATATTTTTTCCTAAAGTAATAATCATTACAGACAGTATTACAATAATAAGAGAAAGAAGCATTACAAATATAAATTGAAATGAAAATTGGTTTTGTCTATCCATATATTCTTCCTTCCTAATTATTAATCAAGGTTTTTAAGGAATATTTGTACTTCGGGAATTATGTTGGAGGCAAAAACATTGTAGCTTACAAAATATTTATTATGGTCTACCAACAAACCGTAGTTGTTTTCAAGATATTCTATATCAGGAGGATAAAATCCTTCAATAGCATAACATTGAACAGCGCTCCTTATAATTGCATCAGATAGAATTTTATAGTTTTCTTCATCACTTTTTCTTTTTGCATTGTCAACAGCCACGTACATGTAAACAATCAACATTATTATTATAATAACAGAAATAAATTTAAAATTGTTTTTCACAATATCATTCCTTCCGGTTATCCTGAAATTCTAATAGCTTAAGCTCTCTGATTTCTTTAATTTATCCTATTGATGACATTATGTTCATTAACGGAAGCATAACAGAAATCAGTATCATGCCTATAAGTACAGACAATATACCTACCAGCATAGGCTCTATCAATGAAACAGTGTTGTTGATTGCCTGCTCAGCCTCGTTTTCATATATATCGGTAAGTTTATTCATCACAACATCCATTTCTCCGATTTTCTGCCCCATTCTGAGCATCTGCATCTGCATACTGTTAAACAAAGATAATTTATTGACCGAATCAAGGAAGCTTTCTCCAGACTTCATTGAATCCTTGCACAATTGAATTTTATTCTTAAGAACCGGCTCTTCTACAATATCCAAAAGCATATCTATTGAAGAATCTACATTCATACCGCTGTTTAATAATAAAGACATTGCCGATGAAAAGCGGTATGCGGTAATTTTTTTCATTATTGACTTTGTTAATGCAAAGTTACCTAAAAAATTATTGAGGGTTTTTTTGCCGTTTTCAGTTTTATTAAAAATAAAAATTATAGCAATAGCTGCCATTATTATAATTACCAGCACCATGGCAACCCTTCCCGCCATAATACCGTTTGAGAAAGATACCAAAAATGACGAATCATCCGGAGAAGCACCAAGCTCTTCGAGCATCCCTTCAAATATCGGAAAGATTTTAGTTACCAATAATATTATTACAAATGACATCATAACAAAAAGCATTGCCGGATAAAAAATAGAATTCTTAATTTTTCCTTTCAAGAAGTTTTCTCTGTCATAATACTTGGATAAAGAAAGCATTACATCTTCAAGTTTACCGGTTACGCTTCCTATCTGACTCATATTTACTATATATGAAGGGAAATAACCGGAGTTTTTCATTGCATTATGAAGGGGTACCTTTTCGGACAACTTGCTTTTTAAGGAATATAGAGCATTTTTAACATTTCCTTCTTCTATATCATCATACATCCAATCGATGCTGTTTTTTATAAGCATTCCCGATTTTAATGTCATGGCAATCTGCATACAGAAAAATGATAATTCAGAAGAAGATAATTTTTTATTTGCCGGTTTTTCCATAACAACCTCACAACTGTTGACTTTTTAATAATTATATTATAGATGTATTTAAAATTCAACAAAATTCTACATAGTTTTCGAGTTTTCAATTTTAAGAACGGTATAATTTGGGAGATGGTCTTTTTTTATTTAAAAATAGGCGCAAAAGGTTGTAAAAAAATCATAAAAAAACAAGTCAAAAATCGCAAAAAAACAAGTCGAAAATATGTTGACTTTGAATCATAGGTATGATAAACTAACAAAGCTGTCGCTGACAATAGAGACGTAGAAACATAGTAAAAATTGGCAGTTGACAGAGAATAATGCCTGTGCTAAACTGACATTCCTGTCCAAAAGACAGTGGTTAAACAAGAAAATGATTGTTGACA
>DNNJ01000337.1 GCA_003487955.1 Clostridiales bacterium
AATCAATTTATTGCTAATTTTTAGAAATTATACTACAATGTAGTTGATGTTTTAATTGATATTATATAAAGTGAGGGGTAACTTATGAGTAAAAAAGGTAAAGACTGCATGCCATATACAGTTAAAAGAAGTATGGCAATAGTTCTTTCATTAATGATGATAATGTCAACATTTTTAAGCTCCGGTAATTTAATCTATGCTGCTGATAATGGCTTAATGATTCTTAAAACAGCCACCCATCCTGAATCAGCCGTGGGAAAAGCTATAATATCAGGGAACAATGTGACATTTACTGTCCCATACAAATATAGCGGAGACACATTAGATCTTTCAAAGGTCACATACGAGTTGGAAACTGCTTATAAATTGGATAAAATTGATCCAAAACCTTCTTATGCAAAAGTAGACGGCTCTCAGGTAACAATGAGGGTATATTATACTTATGCAGGAAAGGATACGGGAACCACTACAGGCAATGATTCTGAATTTAAGGGCTTCACCGAGTATAATGTCAATGTTAAAAGAGGCCAACCTGTTATCGAAAAAATTAAGTATCCTTCTGCATATGTAAACACAGTGGTAAGTTTTGATGCAGGTGATTTTGAAGATGTATGTTTAGACGGAACCGGGCAAAGACTAAATTATGTTACGTTTACTCTTCCTTCTTCATCAAGAGGGACTTTATATTCCAACTACGGCTTAAGCAGTCAATCCAAAGTATCAGCAAGTTCCAAATACTACAGTGATGATATAGATAAAATTTCTTTTATACCATATAACAATTATTCCGGAACAGTGGTTATTACTTATAAGGGTTACAATATTAAGGGAGTTTCCTATACCGGTGAAATTGAAATCGAAATAATTAAGCTTGATACTGACGCTGATGACATAATATACAAAACAGGCTCATATACGCCGAAAAATTTTGATTATGATGATTTTAATGATGAATGCTACGATGTTACAAGGGAAGATTTGGATTATGTCAGATTCTCAATACCTTCATCAACTTATGGCACTTTGTATTACAAATATGATACAAAAAATCAGTCCAAGGTTTCTTCAACTACAAAGTATTATGAAGATGATTTGGATGATATAACATTTGTTCCAGACCCGTCATATATAGGAACTGTAGTTATTACATATACAGGGTATAATGTTGACAGGGAATCATATACAGGCGCGGTTAGAATTACGGTTACTAAGGAAGTTCCGGTTGCAGATGATATTAAAATTTCAACAAAAGAAGACACAGCAATTAAATTTGATGATGAAGATTTCAATGATGCATGCGAGGATGCAACAGGTGAAGAATTGGATTACGTTACATTTACTCTGCCTTCAACAAAATACGGAAAACTTTATTATAATTACACATCCTCCACAAGGTATGACTCAGATGTGACGGCAAGCAGAAAATATTACTATGATGATACTCCTTCTATATACAGAATTACATTTGTACCTTACAGAGATTACTACGGAACAGTTACCATAAAATATACGGGATACAATGTAGATGGAGTTTCATTTACTGGTTCGGTTAAAATTGAAGTTGTATCCATGCCTGAAACAGAGGGCTCTTTGTACTTCAAGGATGTGACAAAGGATTATTCATGGGCAGCATCTTATATCGATTATTTGTTTGAAGAGGATGTAGTTAACGGCACCGGTAACAACAATTACAGTCCGGAACAAAATGTTACCCGCGGAGATTTCATGCTTATGTTGTACAGAGCTTTGGACCTAACAGCAACCGACAGGGGCAATTTCAGTGATGTACCTAAGGACAGCTACTACTATAAGGCAATTGCCATTGCCAAATCACTTGGTATTGCAAAGGGCGACGGAGATAAATTCAGGCCGGCTGCAGGAATAACCAGAGAGGACGCCATGACTCTTGTTGACAGAGCATTGATAATTGAAGGTAAGAAACTATCCGCAGGTAAAGCAAGTGATTTAAATGCTTTTAGAGACAGGAATTCAGTGTCCGATTATGCAGTTACCTCAGTAGCAACCTTGGTAAAAGCAGGCATAATTCAAGGAAACAACTCATATTTGAATCCAAAGTCGATGATTTCCAGAGCTGAAATGGCAGTAATACTTTACAAGGTTCTTCAGCTTGATTAACAAATAAAAAAACGGCTGTTTCTCCCATAAGGAGAAACAGTCTCTTTTTTTATGGAAAAGCTTAGTGACCATGTTCAGCTTCTGCTTCAGCTTTTGTTTTATGAACGGTTCCGTGAGGGTGCTGCGGCGGTGCATAAATCGAATACAATTTTAAAGGTGTATTGCCTGTATTAGTCAAGTTGTGCCATTTACCGGCGGGTATTATAAATATCATATCATCATAAACCAACTCTTCAAAATTAAACATGTCTTCTGTATCACCCATTTGTACAAGACCCCGACCTTCTTCAATTCGTATGAATTGGTCGTTATCAGGATGCATTTCTATACCGATATCTTCTCCAACCCCCAAGCTCATTAAAGTAAGCTGCATATGATCACCTGTCCACAAAGCTGTTCTGTAATTATCATTTTGCATTGTTGCTTCTTCAATATTAATTACAAACGGATTGGGACCGTAATCCCTAAGCTCCACAAAACCGCTTTCTCTCGGATATTGCAATGCCCAGGAATTATTAACGGGTTCTTGATTATAAGGATAGTTTGGATAGAACGGATGGCCGGGATAGTTGTTCATATCAGGGCTCCTCATCGGAGTATTATAAAAGTATGGGTTTCTATACATTCTTTGGCGATCATAAATCCAGTCTTGCTGCCTGTACCAGGGTGACATACTTGGGCATGGATAGCTATAATAATTGCACATATTTCAAATTCCTTTCTGTGATTGTTAATATTATAATATGAGTACAATTAAACTAATGTGATAGATTATTATTACAAAGAAGAATGTATGAGATTCTTCGGGCTAAAGCCTTCAGAATAACAATTAAAAAGGTTTATTCATAGCAATGGATAAAAAAAGGTTCTTGTTACCAAGAACCTCTGCCGCATCTGCCTGCGCCAAAACCTATACCTCTGCCGCCGTTTCTAAAACCACCGCCGTTACCAAACTGATTTCTCATCATGCCAAAACCTCTTCCCTTTCCGTAACCGCCGCCTGCTCCAAGGCAGTTTTCCCGTATTATTTCGAAGTTTTCAAGTATCTCATCAGCTTCTTCCTGGGTAAGAGTTCCATCTTTAACTCTTTCCTCCATAAAAGCCTTTCTGTTTTCAAACATTTCATCTTTGAATTTCTCCCAAGTTTCTTCGCTCTCGTCATAGGCAATTTGGCCATATGTTTTGCCTGACTCATATCTTATCTCAGCAACTTCTTCAGCGCCTTTACCGGTTAAGTCCGCTACTATTTCTGCAGGTGTCCTTACTGTAAATGCATAAGCAGTGATTGATGCAGCTAATACCATTATTAGTACTAAGCTGACTATTAAAATTTTGTTTAATTTTTTCATTTTAGACCTCCTTTTTATTTTCTATATTTAATATAACCAATCTTTGTGTCAAATTTATGTTTTAATTATAAAAAAAATATGAATTTATTTTTGATAAAAACAAAAATTGCCACAATATAGATTTAATATGTTATAATTACAAAAAACATATGGGGTGGACATATGGCGATAATGTTAATTGCAGACGACAACAGGCAGATAACATCTATATTGGAGGAATATGCAAAAAAGGAAGGCTATAATGTAAAAATAGCTTACAACGGAAGGCAGGCTTTGGAAGCATTTAATACATACAAGCCGGATATTGTTTTGCTTGACGTTATGATGCCCATAATGGACGGATTTGAAGTATGCCGTGAAATAAGAAAAATTTCAAATGCTCCCGTTATTATGATTACAGCAAGGGGAGAGGATTTTGAGAGAATTATGGGGCTCGATATTGGTGCGGATGATTATATCGTTAAACCATTTTCTCCCGGCGAAGTAATGGCAAGGGTGAGAGCTGTCATGAGAAGGATAGGAGCCGACAATGTAAGCAGTCAATTATTCATATATGATAATTTAAGAATAAATATGGAAGATTACATGGTTACAATTGACAACAGCAATGTTTCCTTAACAAAAAAGGAAATAGAGATTCTATGGACCTTGGCTGTGAATAAGAACAAGGTTTTTACAAGAGACAATCTTTTAAACAGTCTGTGGGGATATGATTATTACGGAGACAGCCGGACTGTTGATTCTCATATTAAAAGACTCCGCTCCAAAATTGATAATTTCAACCATGAGAATTGGGAAATTAAAACAATATGGGGAGTAGGTTACAAGTTTGAGGTATATGATGAAGAATAAAATTACCATAAAGCTGATTGTATATTTTTCTGCGGCATTAATAGTTTTTTCGATAATTATAGGCGATATATTCATGGTTCTGTTTAAAAACAATGCTGTTGAAATCCATAAAAAAGACCTTGAAAGCCGTGCCATAACAATTGCAGACACAATTTCAGAATTAATGGACGGCACAAGTTTATACTTTGGACAGGGCATGGGAAGGCACAGCGGCATGATGGGCATGCAAGGCGGCTTGGGTTTATATATACGTAATTTAGATGATATTGCCATGGCAGATGCATGGATTGTCGATGAAGAATTGAATCTTTTAATAACAGGAAGCATGTCCCACATGCAATACAATTATGCCGACTTGCCGCAGGATGCGGATATTGTTGTTAAAAACGTATTTAAAGGTGAAACAACTTTCAGTGAAGGCTTCAGCAGGCTTTTAGAATCACCTGCATTGACTGTGGGCACCCCTATTACCTCCAACGGTGAAATTACGGGAGCGCTTTTAATACATTCGCCCGTTAAAGGTATGAATGATGCAATTAATGAAGGCTTCAGGATTTTATTGTTCAGCATTCTTACTGCCTTGATTTTATCTGTATTTTTATCAGTTGCATTAGCTTTAACATTTACCAGACCGCTGGAAAAGATGAAAAACATTGCGGCTTTTCTTGCTGTCGGAAATTACAGCGTAAAAACGGGTATTAAACAAAACGACGAAATCGGTGAGTTAGCAGCAACAATGGACATACTGAGCCAAAGACTCAGTGAAGCGGATGAAGAAAGAAATAGAGTTCAAAAACAAAGGCAGGATTTCATAACAAATATTTCTCATGAATTAAGAACACCCGTAACAGTTATCAGAGGCTCTCTTGAAGCACTTTCAGACGGAGTAGTAAACGAACCTGAGCAGGTTAAGGAATATCATAAACAGATGCTGAATGAGAGCAAAAGTTTAGAAAGACTTGTAAATGACCTTTTAGAATTGTCAAGACTGCAAAATACGGATTTTAGAATAGAAATGCAAGAGCTGAATATCTGTGATGTATTAAAGGATTCTGTCAGAAGCGCTTCTAACTTGGCGAGGCAGAAAAACATAAATATTGAATTCAGTTTGGACAGAGATGTATTTTTAACCAAGGGAGACTATGGACGTCTTCGTCAAATGTTTTTGACAGTCATAGATAATGCAATTAAATTTTCCTATTATAACAAAAGTATTTATATTACTTTAAAAGATAATCATATAATTATTAAAGATGAAGGTATAGGAATATCAAAAGAAGACTTTCCAAATATATTTGACAGATACTACAGTGTGAAATCCGATGAAAACAAAACAGG